>NZ_JAPEHY010000039.1:0-51329 GCF_028823715.1 Shewanella sp. K8 | reverse complement strand
TCCGACTTCGACAGGCCCCGGCATGCCTTCAGTCAGATGCCTTGAACGCCAATTGTTGTGCAAGCCACTCTCTACAAAAGAGAGTGCCACGAGGACTTATTCGCACCTTCCCTAATAGACACTAGATAGCAAAAAGGCCACCTCCGGGTGGCCTTTGACTTGTTTGAGAATATAGCGTGTTATCGTTATACCGTCTGATTTCAGCGGCGACGTCTGGTGACGGCGGCGACACCGGCAAAGGCCAGGAACAACCAACCCAGGCTGCCGCCTTCATCTTGCTTGGCATCTTTTTCGGTAGCCAGGAAATTGATCAGATCGGTCAGTTCGCCCAGGGTGCGAATTTCTCCCAGGTTAACCATATATTTGTCGTTTACCACGAAGCTTGGCACGCTCTGAATGGCAAATTCATTCTGCTGCTTACGCCACAAGGCGATGACATCATTGATTTTCTTGCTGTCGGCCAAGGCATCATACTGGCTGACATCGACGCCGTTGGCGGCAAACAATTGCTTGATATCGTCGCGGCTATTGATAGCAGAAGTGTGCTTGTGTCCAGGGGCGGAATGGTCATGGCCATGGGCCCCTTCCTCGCCCTGAATGGCGGCAAACATAGGATGAACCAGCTTATCAGTCGCGCCCAGCTCCTGCATGATGGCCAGAGACTTCATCACCTCAGTGCCCAGATCGCTGTTCATAAAGTCGACATGCTTGCTGTCAAAGCTGACTTCTTTATTGAGACCAGCCTTGATGTCCGGCAGATACTGGGTTTCCATGCTGAAGCAGTTATGACAATAGAAAGAGTAGAACTCGGTGAGTTTGGGTTCTTCACTGCCTTTCTTGGCTATCTGGGTATAGTGTTTACCTTCGATAAAGTCGGCGGCGTTGGCGGCCAGCGGGATCAGGGTAAGTGCCATTGCGGCAACCAGTGGCTTGAGCAAAATAATCTCCTCAGAATTGACCGGGCGCAGCGCCCTTTGCTGTCAGGTTAATGTGACTGGCTTAATTATGACTTAAGCGTCGGCACCTTTGGCGGCCATTTCTGTGAGCGAGGCTAAGCTTTGACGGTTTGCCTGGTTATTCAACCTCGCAGGGCTTGCCAGGCTTCGCAGATCTGTCTGAATTTGGCGGCATCACCACCTTGCCTGTCCGGGTGCCACTTCAGCGCCAGTTTACGCCACTGGCGACGGATCTCCTTGTCGCTGGCGTCGGCTTCCAGCTCCAATACCCGCAGTGCCTCTCGTTGGGCAAAACGGCCGGGACGCGCGCCAATATAATCCTGATAACTGTTCCAGAAGGACTCCAGCATCTCACGAACAACATTGACGCAGGTGTCGTAGTTGTTCCAGTCGAGGTAGTAGTCTCTAAGCGCTGAGTCACCCTGTTGCAGTTGCAGCACATTGGCCGGTGGGATCCGCAGCAATATGATATCCATGGCCTGTACCTGCAGCCATTGGCCCGGCAACAGCATGTGTTGCAGTTCATAGAGGGCATTCATCAACAGGAAGTTGCGTTTGAACAGATCTTTCTCGGGCAGAGGATCCAAGTCGTGCATCAGTCCCTGCTGTTGTAATTCGGTGGCGAGGTGATGCACCTTCCAGGAGCGGTTGCTGCGTTTGAGCAAGCTGAGCAGCGGCCAGATAAGCGGGTTATCGCCCTTGAGTCGGGTCGGCTTGACCTCAGTGGTCTCTGGCTGGGCCAGCGCGGGTTTGGCAAGCAGCATGGTAGCAATCATTCATCCTGAACTGACGATAAAATCTACTATGCCACAGGTGTCCGTGGGTGCAAGGTGAAAATAATGGAACCCGGCGTGGAGCCGGGTTCTGAAAGGGATGATGCAAACTCGTTCCTCGTTAGATCTTGGTAAACAGCTCTTCCTGAGGCAGGCGAGATTTGGGCAACTTGGCGTTGAAGTCAGACTCGTCATGGTAGCCAAGAGCCACAACCACGCTGGCGGTCAGGCCCTGTTCTCTCAGACCCAAAACCTGATTGAGTTTGCTGGCATCGAAGCCTTCAATAGGGGTTGCATCTATGTCCAATACGCTGGCGCCCAGCAGTAGAGTACCCAGCGCCAGATAGGTTTGTTTCTCCATCCAGTGCTGCAGATCCTTAAGTTCGAACTTGTGCATATTGGTGAAGAAAGAGCGGCCGTTGTGTTGGCCTTGCTTGGCGTTTTCGTCGGCGAAGCGGCCATCGGCATCTTCTTGCTCAAGCAGACGCAGCAGATGGGCTTCGTCCATGTTGTTGCGGGTACAGAGTACTACCACGTGGGAAGCGTTGAGGATCTTTGGCGTGTTGAAGCCATAGTCTGCAGTAGACTCGGCAATTTTGGCTTTGCCTTCATCTGTCGCGGCCAGTACAAAGTGCCATGGCTGGGAGTTCACCGAGGAGGGGCTGAACTGCAGCAGACTCTGCAGATCTTCAATTTTATCCTGGGGGATCTTCTTGTTGGGATCAAAAGCCTTGGTGGTATAGCGCTTTTTGGCAAGGTATGTCAGATCTGTCATGTCACTGCTCCGGACAAATGAGGCTGAAATTGTTTTGGCATTCTACGATCTCTGTTGCGCTTTACAACAGTGTTTCTGCTGCAAGCTATATCAAAAATAAATTGAAAGTACGCTGGTGGGGAACCACCTCTCGATGCCAACAAGATTGCGTTTGCATGTTTTTTGGCTGTTAAATTGCGTTTACTGTATATCTTGGTTAATATATGGACAGGTTTATGGCGGAGCAGCAAAGATGAATACCCTAGAGAAAGCCAATGCAGCCGAGGTATTATTCAAGGCGTTTTCCAATGCTTGCAGCGAGTTACAACTTACCCAGGCCGAGGCCAGCCGTATCATAGGTGTTAATCCCAGCACCTTGAGCCGTAACAGCGGCAAGGGGTTTAAACCCGATTCCAAGCAGGGGGAGCTGCAGTTGCAGCTTATCCGCCTGTATCGCTCGTTGTATGCCATAGCGGGTGGTGAGAAAGCCTTTATGCGTCACTGGCTCAACAGCCCCAACAAGGCGCTGAATGGGACCCCCAAGACTTTATTGCAAACCGTGGTTGGCCTGGTGAGTGTTAACCAATATCTGGATGCGATGCGAGGCAAGGTCTGACAGCCATAGCCGGTGACAGGAGACAAATAACTGAAAATGGATTTTAGCGCGTTAGAGCCGCAGGACTTTTTCCCTCGCCCCTACCTTGGCCGCGGTTATCGCCTGGTCGAGTCCCAGGAAGAAGCCGCCACCCTGAGCCTGGTGGATGATTTTGACGAACAGATGCTGCTTGAGTCTCTGCTCGATGAGGTTAAACCGCCTTACCGAAGTGGAACAGAGCACTTGCATTATCTGCTCAAGACCCCGTTTCGTTATCCGCCGCTGCGCCATGGCTCGCGCTTTGGCAGTATCACAATGGAAAGCTTCTTTTATGCCAGTGAATCCTGGCAGACCTGTTTGGCCGAAGTTGCTTACTATCGTTTTGTCTTTATGGCAGACATGCTGGAGCCTTATCTGGAGCCGCTGCGCTCTGAGCATATGCTGTACTCTGTGGATATCAATGCCCGCGATTGTGCCGACCTGACGCTATTGCAGGGGCAGGAAGTGCAGCAGCAACTGACTCACAAGTCGAACTATACCTATACCCAGGCTATGGGGGCCTGGCTGCTGCAACAGCAGGCGCAGATGATCCGCTACACTTCGGCCAGAGCCGAAGAGGGCGTTAATCTGGCGCTGCACGATCCTTTGGTATTGCAATCAACTGAGCCGCAGGAGTGTGAATACTGGATCTGCCAAAGCTCGGCCGCCAAGGTGGCTTTCAGTCGTCGTAATAGCCGTAGCATGCCATTGACCTGGTTTTTAAAAGACTTTTTGCAGGACGGGCAGTTGCCGCGTCCTGCCTGAGTGCAGAACTTAGTCAGGATTGCGTGGTGATAAACAGCGGGTTGGAATAGAACCAGAGATCGCCGTAGTTACGCTCATTGATGTCGTTGTACCATTGCTGCACCTGCTCCCCTTCGGCCTGTGGCAACACCTCTGAACGCAGAGGTGTGCCCTTGTTGGTCAAGCCGCTGACGTTGTAATCCAGGTTAGTACCACGCAGGCGGAAATACTGCTTGCCATCGGCGATAAAGCTGAAGCTCATGTTGTAGAAGCCATCGCTGTCTTTTTGCCAGTCGGCCTGGGTGAATGACTTGATCACCCGGGTGCTGTCGTTGGTTTCCTTTTGCCAGGCAGCCGTTCCCGGCTTGGCCCGCTCACCGATATCGCCAGCAATCAAATCGATATGATGTACTCCCGGATTAATGCCGGCGTAGTGTTCATTGCCGATATCGCTTTCCTTGTTATTCAGCTCAGGGCTGCGGAACCTGATATTGATAGTGACCTTGTCACCGGCCTTGGCGCTCAAGGTTTGTCCCATAGTGATGGTTTGATCACCGCTATTCATCTGGAAATCCAGCCCATCGATTAGATCGCCAAATACCGCAAAGCTGTTCCCCGAGCGTAGCCCTTCAAGCAGGGCCTGGGTGCCTTCACCCTCAACCCAGGTGTAATTCTTGGCGTATTCGCCGGGATAATAACTGCTGGCGTAAGGTGGCCTGGTCTTGAAGTGAATATCCGAGTTGCCCATGTTCCAAATCCTGCGCCCTTCGCCCAGCAGCGCATCCCACCAACCGCCGACTTCGGCCACGACGGGATCGACACCGCCGTAAACACCGCTCGATCTGTCACCATAGTCACCGCGGTTGCCACTGAACTGGCCGCCAACCATGCCTTCCACCAGGAAGAAGACCTCAGGCGCGGCATCGTGAAGCTCCCTGACTTCGGCTATGGTGTAGCTGTCGAGATAGCGTCTGGGGTGATTGAGCATGCCGTAGCTCTGTTTGGGGAAGTGTTGCTGCAGCCAGGCGAGCGCCGCTACGGCATCTGCATGGGTTTGATTCTGACGCTTGACGCCGGCGGCCTCCCAGGCGGCGAGATCTTCGGCTGCGAAATCCTCCGGCTCATTCTTGGCACTGAAGCTGTACTCGAAGGTTTTAATCGCATCCAGAGTCCGCTGTTCATCGGCCAAGATGGCGATATTGAAGTGTTCGTGAGTCGGCATATCCCACTCAAAGCCGGAGTAAACCAACTTGCCCGGGTAGTTGGGCATCAGGCTGGCGAGTCCGGGTTTTTCGTAGCGGGAGAGGGCATCATAAAAGAGAATGCCGCCTAGATCGTTATCTTCATTGTCCTGGCTGTTGTTGCGCATATGGTTGGTCAGGCTCATATAATCCAGGCCAAAGTCCTCAAAGCCCCACTTGAGAATATCGGCCTGGGTCTCTCTGGCATCCTGGGAAACCGCAGTGTGAACATGAAGATCGCCTTTGAGCCAGCGACCCGTTACCGGCTCGGGAGTTTGAGTGTCGTTATCTGAGTTACAGCCGGCCAACAGGGCCAGAGACAGCAGTGACAATGCTGCGACTTGATGGGATTGACGCACGAATAACCTCTCTATATTGGGCGTTTGGGAAAGCCCCCAACATAGAGAACAAAGATGGCAGATTTATGGCACTTTTGTACTAAAAAGTTACCCTGTGCTCAGCGCAGCACCTTGGCAAGGAAGCCTTGAGTACGGGGATTTTGCGGCGCATTGAAAATCTGCTCCGGCGTGCCCGCTTCCTGGATCACCCCTTCATCCATGAAGATCACCCTGTCAGACACCTCGCGGGCAAACCCCATTTCGTGAGTGACTATCACCATGGTCATGCCGTCGCGAGCCAAAGATTGCATCACATCCAGTACATCGCCGACCATTTCCGGATCCAGCGCCGAGGTGGGTTCGTCAAACAGCATCAGTTCGGGAGACATGGTCAGGGCTCTGGCAATGGCCACCCTCTGTTTCTGGCCGCCGGACAAACTGGATGGATAGGCATCTTTCTTATCTGCCAGGCCAACCTTACCCAGCAGTCCCAAAGCCTTGGCTTCGGCCTCGGCCGAACTCATCAACCCCAGCTTGACCGGTGCCAGCGTCAGGTTGGCCAACACTGTCTTGTGGGGAAACAGGTTAAAGTGCTGGAATACCATGCCCACTTTCTGTCTGAGCTTGTCGACACAGGCCCCCGGCGCCGTTATCGATTCACCGGCTATCCGTATTTCGCCTTCAGTCGGTTGCTCCAAAAGGTTGATACAGCGAAGAAAAGTACTCTTGCCACTACCACTGGGGCCTATAATACTGACCACTTCTCCCTTGGCGATATGCTGATCTATGCCTTTGAGTACTTCCAGTTTGCCGTAGTACTTGTGCAGGTTGGTTATCTCAATCACTTTGTTTCAGCCTCGCTTCAAACTTACCCAACAGCCAGGTGAAGCTGTAGGTCAACAACAGATAGATAAGGGCACAAGTCAGCAGCGGCACCACATCTTCGAAGGTTCGGCTGCGGATGATTTCACCGGCACGCATCAGATCCACACCACCGATAAAGCCGATGACGGCCGTTTCTTTCAAAAGCACGATAAATTCATTGCCGAGCGCCGGCAGAATATTCTTGATTGCTTGTGGCAACACTACCTCACGCATGGTCAGTGAATGGCTCATCCCCAGAGAGCGGGCGGCCTCGGCCTGGCCCTTGTCAACCGCCTGGATACCGGCACGGATGATCTCACTGATATAGGCGCCACTGTTGAGGCCAAAGGCGATGATGGCGGCTGTCACCTTGTCGACATCCATGGCGGCCAACACGATAAAGTAGAGGATCACCAGTTGAACCACTACAGGGGTACCGCGGATCACCCCGACATACAGCTTGGCCGGCCAGCGCAGATACCAGCGCTCGGACATACCCATCAAGGTGGTGAGCACCCCGAGAATGGCACCGAGGATCATGGCGAAGAAGGTCACAGTCAAGGTGACCTTGAGGCCGTTTAGGATCAGCAAAATACCGATCATGCCGTCTTCCCCTATGGGGGTAAACAGCGAAGAGATTATTGCATCCATCTAAGATTACTTCTGATACTTTTCAAGGAGTTGTTGGTATTCACCTGAGCTTTGCAGTCGTGACAGGGTGGCATTGATCTGGCCGAGCAGTTCGGGTTGATTCTTGGAGACTGCAATACCGTAAAACTCGGGTGAGAAGTCGATATCCAGTTGTTTGAGAGTGGGGTTCTTGGCCAGATAAGTGGCCGCCGGTTGGCTGTCGAACAGTACCAGGTCTACCTTGTGGTTTTTCAGCTCCATAAAGGCTTCAAAACCCGTATTGAAGGCCACGACTTCGGCCTTGAGTTCCTTGGCCATGATGTCGCCGGTAGAGCCCAGCTGCACCGCAATCTTCTTGCCGGCAAGATCAGCCGAAGTGCTGAATATCTGGCTGTCCTGATTGACTATCACCACTTGGGTGGCTTCGTAGTAAGGCGTGGAGAAGTTGACGCTCTTTTGCCGCTCATCCGTGATTGTCATGCCGGAGGCGATAAAATCGATTTTGCCTGAGTTCAGCGCCACTATCAGAGAGTCGAACTTGAGGTTTTCTACCTTGAGGGTTTTACCGGCGTCGGCGGCAATCGCCTTGGCAATATCGATATCCAGCCCTTTTACCTCATCACCATTGGCGCCCCCCATATATTCAAATGGAGGGAAGGCAGCATTGGTACCGACGACCAGTACATCTTGATCTTTACCGCAGCCGGTCAACAGCAAAGCCGTGACAGTGGCCAGAAGCAGGGATTTTTTCATCATTGAAGATACTCTTGAAGAACCGTATGGCTGGCACTATAGCCAGTTCGAACGCATCAATCAATAACTAATCATAAAAAATGACTAATTATTCATTTGTTGGTTTTGTCTTGTTAGAAAATCTTTGTTAATTAGTTTGTTATTTATTAATTGAACATGCTTAAGTGAATAAAGTAGATATTGCTCAACTAGGACTGAGCGACTAGAGAAGATTTTTTGTCGCCTGAGACACAAGAATGTGCATTTGGCACAGCGCCAAAGAAAAATTTGTTATAAAATGCGCGCCCAAAATCCTCTGCCTGCCTACAATGGTGGAAGCCACTCCGGATTTTGGAACCGGCCTCCAATTCAGTACCTGCCAAAAGCAGACAGCGAAGCACACAAAATAGAACAAGATGGGGTCGCATACCTATGACAGAAAAACGCTTTATTACCGCACAGGAATTGCTGGAGGACTCATTTCGTCTGGCAGCACAGGTCTATGACAGTGGCTTTCGGCCGCAGTTTATTGTTGGGATCTGGCGTGGCGGCGCCCCGATAGGGATTGCGGTACAGGAGTTTTTCGACTTCAAAAAAGTGGAGACCGACCATATTGCGGTGCGTACTTCATCCTACTACGGCATAGGCACAGACAAGCAGAGCAAGGAGATCAAGGTTCATGGTCTGCACTACATTGTTGAAAATGCCAATGCCGATGATGGTTTGCTGATTGTTGATGATGTTTTTGACTCCGGCCGCAGTATCTTTGCACTGAAGGAGAAACTCGGTCAGCTGATGCGACTGAACATGCCCAAGGATATCCGTATCGCTTGTCCTTACTACAAGCCACAGAACACTGCGGTGCCACTGAAGCCCGACTACTATATCCATGCCTCGGATGAATGGTTGGTATTCCCCCATGAAGTTTCCGGTTTGAGCCCGCAAGAGCTGGCTGAAGGTAAGGGCGATTTGAGAAATATCAAAGAGTTGTTCCTCTGATAAAGGGTTTCTATCATCAAATACTGAAGAGGGCACCAATGGGCGCCCTCTTTGTTGTTCGCACTCGTTATATGTCCATGCAGTTGGCGTAATAAGTCACAGTCGCCGGCCAATCGGAGAAGACTCCCAAGACCTCTACTTCTTTGGCCAGTACATCCAGCAGTTGATAGACATCGCCATCATTGTTGATGCCATCGCTGATGCTCTGATAATACCAACCACCGCCTTGCGCCAGGGGGCCAGAGCGTTCCAGTGACCAAGTGATTATTTTAAGCCCGGCTTCCTTGGCCGCCAGAGCATAGGCCGAGGGAACTATCTTGCCACTGTCATCCAGTGCCACCAATACCCACAAGGGCGGTGCAATGATTTCGACTCCCAGCGCCTTGAGCCTTTGCATATCGGCCTGCCAATGGGCCAAATCATTGGGGTTAAAGCTGCTGTCTGAGTCATACCTGTCATCCAGATAAACGGCCTGCTTGCCAAAATCGGCGTTATTGGCCAACCAGTATTGCACATCCTTCAGATTAAATGACTGGGGATAGACATCTTTTGCCGGCACCCCGGCGGCCTGATATTCGTCGATCATCTTCTGAGCATAGTCCTGTTGGCTAAAGCCATCGAAGGGCATGGGCACACTGGCGGACTTGAGTTCAGGCGTCATCTTGACCTTGGCTTCTTTAAACAGAGCTATGCTCTCGGCGTGGGTCATCAATGTGCCACAACTGGCGTAGAGATCAGTGCGCCAGGCAGGAGTGCCCTCCATAAATTCATGCGCCGTGGTGGCCTTGGGATTAAAGCCATCCATCTTGCCGCAAAGCTGTTTGAATTCGTCCAGGGTTATATCACAGGTACAGCACTCGGCGCTGGCGTTAACACCATTGGCAGCATCGGCGGGAGAGAAAGGCTGACGGCATTTGGCTGCCAACTCAGGGATACCCAGGATATTGGTGGTTGTGGCCAGATCGCATTGGGAGTGCCGACAAACCAACTGTTTATCGGCGGTGAAGGTGACATCGCATTCCACTATTCCGGCACCGGCATCTATGGCTGCCATATAGGCTTCTTTGGTGTGCTCAGGGAACTGCATGGAGGCGCCGCGGTGGCCTATGCTGAAGTCGGTGCGATAAAAGGGCCCCTGGCTGCATTGTGCCAGTTTATCTTTGAGCGGCCCTTCATCCATGTCATTTACCAGAAACAGGGGACGGGGGCCCAGATTGGCGCCAACTTTCTCCTGCTGATCCTGTGTCGGGGTTGAAGTATTGGCGTTGTTGTCATTGCTGTTGCAGCCACCGAGCAACAGGCCAAACAGTACAGAGCCAAGTAATACCGACGTTGTTTTGGAGTGAAAAGCCTTCATTAAGCAGATCCTCATACTATTTCACACAGGAGTTTACTCACTTGGCGAGAATGGTATTTAGTCATAAACAGGCCGCTTAAGCTAAAGACGGTTGATGACAGCCGGATAGCAAAATCATGACAATTAACTTAATTAATACAGTATCTTGTTCCGGATATACTGAAGAGAAACCTATTGCGTTAGCCCTTAGAGCCGATTGATCTTGTCCTTCAGATCGTAGCTTTTGTCCGTGACTATGGTTTCCAGATTGGCAATTCGCTGCCTCAATTCATCCACTTCCCGTTGCAGTTTTTCAACTTCGCCATTTTGGTGGTATTGCTGCTTGCGGTTGTAATCCTTGATGAGTATCACGGCAAAGATGCCTATGACTATCACAAGCATCAGACTGATTAATCCCATAACGACTCCTTGGTGTTAAGCATGTTGAACATTCTGGCACAGTATAGGGGGACAGGAAAATCAAGGGCCTCATTGAGGCCCTTGTTCTGTCTTTCGGCTAAGGTTTCAGGGTATCTTTTATCAGTACGCAGCGCTGCTCTCTCTCTATGGCTTGCTTGAGATTACGCTGGGTCATGGCCGATAGCTCAGGGTTGGCCTGTAAGGCTTTTTCGAGCTGCAGCACTGAGGCGTGACTGCATTGACGCGGTAATAATGCCGGTGCGTAACTGCGCATAAATACCGGGCCTTTTTCGGCGTCCAGGGTGGCCAGCTGACTCAAGCGCTGCTCTGCGGTGCTGGCCTGGAGTTGCCCTTGGCTGCTGGGATAGAGGTTTTCCATTGCCACCCTCAGCTTGGCAAACGGCAGCGCCGAATGGTTGATTTTCTCCAGCCAGCGGCGTTTACCGGCGGTTTCCGGGCGCACTACTTCGGCGGCGATGGCTGCCTTTTGCCCCGAGTCGCTGTTATCAAGCTTGGCTTCTTGCTGCAGCAGAAGTTTGCTGGTGGGGTAATCGTAACGGTTCAACTGATAGATAAGCTGCCAGCGGGTATCTTGATCCAGCTCCACTCCCTTTATCTTGCTGTGGCCTTGCAGCAGTGACAGCAGGTGATCCAGCGAGTCCCCGTCGCGGGCAAAGTCCACATAGGCATCGAACCAGCGCCGCTGCAGATCTTTATTATCCGCGTTTTGCATGGTCAGACGCAGGCTCATCTGCGCCAGCGCTCTGATGGCGCGCTCGGCATAGGCCGAGTGAATGGGAGCCATCGACTCGAGCAAGGCCTTGCTGTAGCGCATATTGCCGAGAATTTGCCCCAGCAGGGTGTAATCGCTCTCTTTGGGAGCATTGATAAGCACTGTTTCCAGATACTTGTTCAAGGGCAACTTACCGCTCTGGACACTGTCCCACAGGCTTTGCCAGAGCATCGCGCGCAGCAGGGGATCTTCTACCTTGGCCAGGTGATTGAAGGCGGTATCGAACGAGCGTGGGTCGAGCTCGACTTTGACATAGCCCCAGTCCTGATAGTTGGGATAAACCAAATCAGGACAGGACGCGCCTTTAAGTTGCGGCACCAAGGTCTTTTCACCTTGGTAGGTAACGGCCAGAGTTTGCAGCAGGTGCATCTCATGGCGGCCCTTGCTCAGTAAGGCCAACTGAACTTTTTGCTCTCTTAGAGTCGGGTAGGCCGGATCGCTTGCCGACTGCAACAGGGCAAATTCACTAATGCGGCCATCTTGGCACTGGAACTCGGCCTTGAGGCTGTTGACACCGGCGCTGTAGAGCCAATCCCGGGTCCATTGGCTCAGATCCCGCTTGGCGGCCTGGCCGAGACTGGTAATGAAGTCTTCCAGTGTGGCGTTTTGCCAGGAGTAGCGTTTGAGGTATTCACTGACGCCACGGCGGAAGGTTTGCTCCCCAAGCAGGTGGCGCAGTTGAATGAGAACCGCGGCCCCTTTCTGGTAAGTGATGGCGTCGATATTATCGAAGGCGTTGGCACTACTGGCCACAGGCACTTCTATCGGATGGGTGGTAACGCCAGAGTCCTGCTGATAGGCACTCTGTTTGCCCCTGGCGTAAAAACTGCGCCAGGTGTTGTCAAACTCAGTGGCTTCGGCGCTCGCCAGCATGCCCATGAAGGAGGCGAAGCTTTCATTGAGCCACAAACCGTTCCACCATTTCATGGTCACCAGATCGCCAAACCACTGGTGCGCCATTTCATGCATGATCACCGACGCCAAGCGCTGGCGCTGATTAGCTGTCATCTCACCACTGCCAAGAAAACGCCCTTCGGCAAAGGTGATGGCGGCGGCATTTTCCATGGCACCATAGAGGAAGTCAGGCACCAGCAGTTGATCGTATTTTTTAAAGGGGTAGTCGATACCGAAATAGTCGTCAAAAAACTTAAGCCCGGCGTCTGTGTATCTGAACCAGTCGGTGGCATTGACCTGGGCCGCCACTGATTGGCGGGCAAACAGGCGCATGGGGTATTTGCCGCTGTTGTCTTGCCAGACATGGTAAGGGCCTGCATGCATGGAAAAGTTGTAGGGGCTCAACTTGGGTGTTGCCGGAAACTGCCACAGCTGGTTGTCACCCTCCGGGGTCACACTCAATTCTTGGGTGGCGCTGATCACCTGCCAGTCTTTGGGGGCTCTGACAGTTAACTTGTAGCTGGCCTTGAGATCCGGTTGGTCGAATACGGCAAACATCTGCTGCGCGGCGGCGGGCTCAAAGTGGGAGTAGAGATAGACCTTGCCATCGACGGGATCCACAAAGCGGTGCAGCCCTTCACCATTGCTGGAATGCTGGCGTGTGAAGCTGACTTCTATCTCATTGTCGCCTTTGAGCAGCAACTTGGCACTGATCTCCAGATAGGCGCCATTGTATTTGGGATAGAGCCTGTGGCCGTTGATCTTAAGGCTGGTGATCTGCGCCTTGCTCAAGTCCAATGTCAGGGGCTGTTGGTTATCGCTGAGACTGAAACGTACCAGGGTGCGGTTGGCAAATCGCTCGCTGCCATCCAAGGTAAAGTCCAGTTCATAGCTGACATTGCTGACTCTGGCAGAGCGGGCCATCGCCTGTTGCTCACTGATATAACCGCTGCCATCCCGCACACCTGCAGAGGATTGAGTGCTGCTGCAGCCGCTGAGTGATAGCAGTCCGGCAGCCAACAGGCTGAGACCAAACAACCGGGGAAGAGATTTCACAAACAGATTCCTTGCTTTTTATTGTTTTACCATTGGGTGTCGGTGTTTTCCCTCACAACAGGAATGAAAGGGAGGGATACGCCTTAAGTTAATACCCTGTCAGGCTTGGCGCCCGCGGCATAAATTACGCTATTTGCCGACAAAGAACAAAGGAGAAATGTTACAAAAAAGCCGCTGTGACAGCGGCTTTTGGGAAGGAGTGTGATGCTTGGTTAGAGCCCGAGGAAGGACTTGGACTTCACTTTGCGGATCTCTTTTTCATCGGACCATTCGATCAAGCCGGTTTCCAGATCCATCAGGCGCATGGTCATCTTGTAGTAGACATCACGGGTGCTGCCATCTTGTTTGACTATGCTGGAAAGGTTGCCGTAGAGCATGTATTGAGCGCCTATCTGACGACCGAACTTGATGGCGGTGGATGGGTCAACCATGCCGGCGTTGTTCTGGTAGTCCAGTTGCTTGCGCACTGAATCCACCTTGGTCATATCGATAAAACGGAACTTGCCTGAGCGCAGCAGCTTGTTGCTGATGGAGTCGGTCACTGACTCAGTATCTATATGCTCAGAGGTCTTGTTCTTGATCTTGTCGACAAAGATGATAGGTCTGTCGTTGGCTGTCATGGCCACCACAGGCGGGAAAGTCAGCATGCTGTCGACCATTTTGGCGGCAATGGCTTGCAGATCTGTCGAACCGAAGTTTTCATTCACTGTCTCTACCTCAGTGGCATCACCGTATTCCACTTTGGATTGACAGGCTGCCATGCCCATAGCCATTGCCAGTATCAGTATCAGCTTCAAGTGTTTCATAGTCAGTTCCATTTCAAGGTTATCAAATCAATTTTGTATAAAAACGTGTGACATTGCCAGTGTCTATTGCCCAGACCAGAGTGGTCTTGCCACTCTCAACCTGAATTTCCGTGCCCTGATTGTCCAGGGTTAGTTGATAGCTGCCGGCATCGACAAACTGCCTTGCTATCTGTGCCTGCCTAGGTAACGTGAGCCAACTGCGGCGATCGGCTTGCTCTGTGACCACGTTGAATATCTGCATGGCTATCACCCCAAGGTCCGAACCGTCTTTGCGTTCGGCCTTGCGGGCCATTTCCGACTTGGCATAGACCCTGGCGGCCTGGCGCACCAGCAGATAGGGTAGTTCCTCCTTGAGCGCCGTGATGGCCAAGGCATCTATGTTGGCTATCGGGGCTGCGGTCATAGGTTTTGACAAGCCGCGGATATGGGCACTGCTTACCGGCACTCTGGATGGCATATAGGTGGGCAGAGAGACAGTTTGCCAGTTGCCGTGAATGGTGAAGGGAACTGTTAGGCTCTCCTTGGTGGGCACAAAGCCACGCTCCAGCAGCAAGATGACCTGGCCTTGCCCCTTGGCGGGCGTGGGCGCTTCTCCCCAACGGCGTTTGAACTCATCATACTGAGGCATGGCAAGCTCTTTGGCCAAGCGCACCAGATCCTGCTGCAAATAAGGATTATCCGGCATAATCTGCGCCGCCTTGCGATAGTCGATAAAGGCATCGTTGCGCTCACCAAGGATTTCGTGCAGTACCCCTGTGGTGTAGTAACTGTAGGCGTTCAAAAACGAGCTGGTGACACTGCCGGCCGCCTTGCCCAGTTTATCCATTTCAGCGCTGATAGTGCCGTTGGCCATCTGCTGCACAGCGCTGCTGGATTTCTCGTACCTTTGCTGTTCCAGCGATTGCAGTTCATTGCTGCGACGCACCTCCACCAACGCGCCTTCGGCATCGCCGGCAAACAGATAATTGAGAGCCTGATATTGGTGCAGCATGATGCGCTCATACCCGGGACCACGATAGGGAATGATATTGTCGTTCAGCAGCAGGCTGCCGCCCTGTGAACCCAGCTCGGACAAACTGAGCTTGGCCTTGTCGTCGAATGCCTGATAGGCGGCTATGGCGCTTTGGTAATAGTCTTTGCTGGCGGTGAAATCGCCGCTTATCTGCGCGGCGCGCCCCGCTTCCTGGGCATAGAGCAGGCCATCTCGGCTGTTGATCCCGCCTGCCAACTCCTTGGCGGCATTGCCCGGCATTGATGAGTTGAGTTCGGCGCGAACGCCGGCCAGTTGGGATGGATAGTTGACCAATACACTGTTGAAGGCGCAGCCAGTAAGGCTCAATGACAACAACAGTGGCAGCAGTAACTTGCCTGACTTCAAGAGTCGGCTCCTTGGTTTTGGATCTCCAGTCGTTCTCTCAAGGTGAGCCCTTCCAGATGATCATATTCATGCTGAAAAATGCGCGCGACAAAGCCCTGTAACCATTCTTGCTGCCACTCGCCGCTGAGATCCTGATAACGTACCTCAATGCTTTCATGGCGCAGAATCTGTACTCTTTCACCGGGCAGAGACAGGCAACCTTCTTCTCCGGCCAGCATCTTGCCTGAGCGTTTGAGTATCTGCGGGTTGATCACCACCTGGGGCGCCATCAAAGGCGCATCCGGATATCTGTCGTTGGGATGGGATGCCATAATAAACAAGCGGATACCTTGGCCTACCTGAGGCGCGGCTATGCCTACGCCCTGTGCCAGTTTCATGGTCTCGAGCATTTTCTCGGCCAGGGCTGACAAAGGTTCATCGAACAGTTGAACCGGCTGGGCAGCCTGTCCCAGAATACGTTCTCCGTAGGTTGCTATGGCTAACATCCTTATCCCCCTTTATTCGACTCAGTAGTGAGGCGGCGGCGTTTCTTCCGATTGAGACGCGATATTGCTCGGTTCTACCGCTTTGAGTTTACCGATTAACAACTGGATCTGAAACTGCTGCTCGGCCACGACTTTATTGAGTTCGAAAATCTCCTGACTCAATTCTTCCAGTGTGGCTTCCTGAAATGACAGCTTGGTTTCGAGCTCTTCGATCCTGTCCGGGATTGCTTGCATTACTTACCTCTGTGTTGGCGCCGACCAGCGTTCCAGCAAGCTGGCACTGCTGATACTCTGAAGTTGGCCGTTGTCGGATTCAGACACTGAGTATACTACGGCGCTTTGGGGCAAAGGCTTTTTTGGCAGTGAAACTTGCCAGTTGGCGACTTTTTTCCCCGAATCGACCTGCCACAGACTCAATTCTCTGGCCGGCGTACCGGTCAACAAGGCCTGCTCCTGTTGGATAAAGCGCGCTGCCGAAAAGTTCATTTGCCGCCGGACTATCGCCAGCGAGCTGGCCAGTTTCCCTGAGTCATTGTGCCAAATGTCGGCATTGCCGGTACTGTCGGACACTAAACTAAGGTTACCGCTGCGGCTGAGGGCAACCTTCAGTACCCTGGAGTCCATCTGCCAGCGCCTCAGTACCTGAGCATCTTGGGTGCGCCACAGCAGGGCGGTGGCATCGTTGGCGCCGGTCAATGCCAGGCGGCCATCGGCAGAGAGGGCAACGCTGTTGACCTTTTCGCTGTGGCCAAGAAATTTCACCAGCACACCTGTGGTCGGGGTCAGCGACATCACCGCGCCATCGGCCAGCCCTACCAGCAACTGGCCGTTGTCGGCCACGGCCACAGTCTGGGCTACTGCCGGCAGTGACCACCAACCCGCCGCCCGGCCGTCGGCGATTTTCCACAGTGCAACTGAATCGCGGCTTAACGTCACCGCATATTCTCCATTGGCCGAGATATCTGTGGCGATGACATCATTGGCTTCACTGCCTTGAGCCCACTGATACTTGACCGCGCCTTGTTTGAGATCCCAAAGCTTGATCCCCTCCTGGCTGCTTATCAAAGCGTAGCGGCCATCGGCAGAGAGGCTGGCGCTGTAGCTGGGATCGGCCGCCAGGGATTGGCTGCTATTGGGGCCTGGATGGCAGGCACCAAGGCCAAGCAAAGTAAAACTGAGCGTGCAAATAAGTAGCAATCTGTTTATTGCCATGAACTTATACCGCCTCGACTTGTCATTTTGAGTAAGGGTAAAACGCTGTCGCTTCCATGTAAGGGTTATCGGTTTGTCGGCCGCTTTCCCTTGTTAACCAGTATGGATAATCTGCTTTGTATCTCAAAGTTAACTGGTATAAAGTGAGTCGTCTTACATATTTTGGGTTAATTGTAACCATTTGAAGATCCTGAGGATGCCTTTAATGAAACCGATTTACAAAATTTCACTGGTCGCACTGGCTCTGATCGGCCTTTCCGCCTGTAACCAAGAACAAAAAACAGCGAGTGCCGACAAAGTGGAACTGAGCTCTGTCGAGCAGAAAGAAGCCTATAGCGTGGGTGCCTCTATTGGCCGCTACATGGCCGGCCATATCAAGGAGCAGGAAGAGCTGGGTTTCTCAGTCGATCGTGCTTTGATTGTGACAGGTTTCCAACAGGGGCTGAAAGACGAGCTGCAACTAACTGAAGACGAGGTGCAGAAAGTGCTTGAAGGTCTGGACCAGAAGCTGAATGAAAAACGTATGGCCAAGGTTCAGGAGATGGCGGCCAAGTCGATGCAGGAAAGCAAGGCTTATCTGGAACAGAACAAGGCCAAAGAGGGTGTGATCACCACTGAGTCAGGTCTGCAGTATGAAGTATTGACTCCAGGCGAGGGTGAGAAGCCAGCCGCCGAAGATATAGTGACTGTTCACTACCGTGGTACTCTGATTGACGGCACTGAGTTTGACAGCTCCTACTCCCGCGGTGAACCGGCAGAATTTGCTCTGAACCGGGTGATCCCGGGCTGGACCGAAGGTGTACAGTTGATGCCGGTCGGTGCCAAGTATCGCTTCGTTATCCCATCAGAGCTGGCCTATGGCGAGCGTGATATGGGCACTATTCCTGCCAATTCCACACTCATCTTTGAAGTCGAGTTGCTCAAAGTCAAGAAGGCCGATGCACCCGTAGAGCCTACCGAAGCCGAGGCTTCTGCCAAGTAATCCCTTGTTTCACGGAAAGTGGATACCCGATATTGAAAAGGACGCCGCCGGCGTCCTTTCTTTTTACAGCCACTTCTAGGGCATTGACCCTAAAGCCATTTATAACGATAGAACAGCCACAACTGTCCCCCTACCAATAGCAACAGGAACAGGCAAAAGGCTCCGAAGGCCCAGCCAACATCGGCGCCCGGGATCCCGGCGATATTGACCCCGAGCAGACCGGTAAGAAAACCCAGTGGCAGAAAGACGGCGCTGATCAGCGACAGGAAATAGAGGCGGCGATTGACGGCCTCGGCCTGACGGTTTTGCAACTCTTCCTGGGTGACGCTGGCCCTGTCTCTGATTGCGTCCAGATCTTCGATGCAGCGAATGAGTTGATCATTGATTTCGTTGAATTTAAGCCGCTGCTGTTCATCAAATACCTTGGCCGAGTCTGCCAGCAGGCGGCTAAAGGCTTCCCGCTGCGGCGCCAGGTAGCGCCGGACCACCACTATCTGGCGCCTGAGCTCGGCGATATCGCTGCGTAGATCCCTGTCGTTACCGGCCATGACCTTGTCTTCCAGATCGTCGACAGTTTCTTCCAGCCGGTCGATAAACTCCGTCTTACGTTGGGTGAGACGCTGCGTCAGCGTCAGCAAAAACTCCCCGGTATTGCCGGGGCCAGCTCCCTGGCTGACTCTCTGGATGATGTCTTTGACCGATAACAGCTCGCGACTGCTGGTGCTGATAATTCTGTGATTGTCCAGGTAGAGGCGTATCGACACCATGTCTTCAGGGTCGGCCCCGGGGTTGTGATTGACCCCTCTGAGCGCCAGCAGGAAACCCTGGCCGGATTGTACCACCCTGGGGCGAGTGTCCTGCGCCAACAGTGCTGCCACTTCCAGCGCGTCCAGGCCGCTGTGTTGTTGCAACCACTGACGGTTGGATTTCTTCTTATAGTCCAGATGCAGCCAGAGTATGCCCTGCTCCGGGCGCCAGTCGCTGACCTGTTGCTGCGTCAACTCCTTGCCTGCCATCTCCCCGCTGAGCAGCAAGGCACAAAATTGTTTTTCGGCCATAGATTCACTCTCATAGGTTTGCTTTAGTTCAAGCTAACCTAGTTATACCACTGGGCATAGGAATTTACTCACTCAGTGACGATGAAAAGCTGGGCAGGCAAGTAAAGTAATAGGATATCGGGATAAAGCGACATTGGCTTGCGCCGCATACGTGCTTTTTCAACTCGACCTTGGGGAGCTTGTCAGCCACCAGATGACTACACCAACTTGTCTCACCGTAGCATCACTATGCCATCGCCAATCTGGCTTGAACCCCAATGGTTGACACAGTTCTGAGCAAGTCAAACATCTATAGGGAATGATATTACGATAGAAAGTAAAGCCCAGGCATAACTATGGGCAATCCCCTGGGCTCTGGGTTAAAATTAGGATAGGTTTGATTACAGCAAAAGAAGTGGCACCATGGAATACGAATTTCGGCGCAATTCACTGACGGGAACCGCAATGGCCCGCTTCAGTATGGAGCATCATGTACTGGGGCAATGGTTCTCTGAAGAGTTGGCGGATAACGCCGAGATCTGCACTCAGGTCAAACAGGCATTGGCGGATTTACAGTCAGGGCGCATTCGCGAATGGCAGTTGATTGGCCAGGATCTGACGCTGCAACTGGATCAGGAGCAGGTGCGGGTTTACGCCAATGTGCTCGAATTCGGTGAGAGTCAGGAGTTGGATGAGTCCCTCTCCCTTTATGATGCCGAGTCAGAAGCCTGGTGCGGCCTGGAAGACTTTCAGGATGTGCTTGAGAGTTGGTGTGACTTTCTGCACCAGAGTCGCTGAACAAGCGGCATTGGCAGCAATGAGAAGGGACGCAGTGGCGTCCCTTTTTCGTGGCTTAACGGTTGAGATAACGCACAGCCATTTCGGTGCGGGACTTGGCATTGGCCTTGCGAAGCAGGTTTTTGACATGCACCTTGACCGTGCCTTCGCTGATATGCAGTTCTTCGGAGATCACCCTGTTGCTCTGGCCTTCAGCCAGATGCTGCAGTATCTGCAACTCTCTTGGTGTCAGGCTGTCGAGCCAGGCTTCTTCGTCGGCGGCATTTTTCAATTCAAACAGATAGTCTTCCACTTCGGCGCTGATCACTCGGTGGCCGGACATGGCTTCTTTCAGCTGCCCAAGCAGCAGATCGGGTTCGGTATCCTTGAGCAGGTAACCATCGGCGCCGGCTCGCAGCAAACGGATAACATCCTGTTTGGCATCGGAAACCGTCAGGATAACGATTCTGGAGGTGACTCCCTCCTGACGCAGGGCGTTCAGGGTATCGAGACCCGTCATGCCTTTCATATTCAGATCCAGCAGGATAATGTCCGGCTCGTTTTCGGCGGTAGCCGCCAAGGCGTCGAGCCCGGTACCGGCTTCACCGAAGAGACTAAAGTCAGGATCGGATGCCAGTAACTGACAGATACCGCGACGCAGTAAGGGATGGTCATCGACTACCAGAACTGAATAAGGTTTACCCATGATGTGGCTCCTGCTGAGGTGGGAAAGTCAGGACAACACTGGTGCCTCCCGACGCATTGCTGGAAAATTCAACCATACCCGAGAGGCGGCTGGCTCGTTCGTGCATTATCCCTATGCCGAAATGTTGATCCCTTTCCTTGATATGCGCCAGGCCTATGCCGTTGTCTTCGACACTGATAACCACCATGTTATCAGAGTTCTTTTCGCAGCTGATACAAATACGACTCGCATTTGCATGTTTAATGGCATTGAGGGTGGCTTCTCGGGTGAGCTGCAGAATGTGAATATGTTGGTGCGCCGCCAGTAACTGCGGCGGCAGGCGATAGCTGAGTTCCAGCTCCGTGTCTGTTTGGCTGCGCAGTTGCTCCAGCATGGCCTCGAGGGCGTTGCGGAGATTGGGTTCTTTAACGGTCAGGCGGAAGGTAGACAGCAGTTCTCTGAGCTGGGCGTAGGCTGTGGTCACCCCCTCATTGAGTTCTTCGAGCTGTTGGGTCACCGCCGGGCTTTTGCAGCTCTGGTCGAGGCCTTTACGCAGCAAACTTATCTGGATTTTCAGGAAGGACAGCAGTTGCCCGAGAGAATCGTGCAGCTCCCTGGCGATAACCGCCCGCTCTTCCAGCAGGGCCAACTGTTGGCGTTGTTCGGAGGCGTTGTGAATCACTATCGAGCGAGCCAGCATGATGGCGAAGTTTTCAAACAGAGGCACATTGATATCGTGCTCGCCTATCACTTCCAGAAAGCCGAGTTCCTGTTGTTCAAATTTGAGCGGAAACTGCATGGTCTGTCCGGATTGCGGCCAGATATCCTCGTCGGTGGCGATTACCTCCATGGCATCTTCATCCTGCTGAATAATCAGCCGCAGATGTTGCAGGTGCTCATACTCCTTGAGTTGCAGCAGCGACTGCCGCATCACCTCGAAATTGAGTTTGCCCGAATGCAGCAACACCAGATTGTCATAAAGAAACTTGAGCTCACGGTTGGCACGGGTCAAAGCCAGGGTCTTCTCTTTCACCTGAGTTTCCAGGTTGCCGTAGAGAGTTGCCAGTTCCTGAGCCGTACTGTCGAGGGCATCGGAAAGAGCGCTGAGCTCAATATATTCCGTCTTCGGCATTTCGACGGCAAAGTTACCCTTGGAAATAGTGTTGGCCGATTCCATCATCTGTTGCAGCGGTACCACCACCTTGCGTTTGGTAAAGCGCACGGCGATAAAGGCAATCAACAGCATTAACCCCAAGCCCACTATCTGGCTGACGGCCAGCAATCTTAGTTTGAAGGCGGCATGGTGCTCCATCTCCAATACCAGCAAATCTATGGTATCGACAAAGTCTTTCAGCGAGGAGGCATAGTTGCGCGAGTCTTCCTGCTCTATGTAGTACTTCATGACCTTCCACTTGCTGATCACCAGTTGGTATTGCTGCCCGAGCCTGGCCGGCGATGACCAGTCCATCGAGCGTACCAAGGCATCTGAGTAGAGAGTGTTTTCAAATTCGCGAATTTTTTGCAGCGCTTCTTCACTGCCGGAGTTGGCATAAAACATCAGCCGGTAGCTCTGCATTCGCAGTGAGCCGGAAGCGTTGATCGCCCTGGCATCTCCCAGGCTGTAAGACAGATTGATAATGGCAAAAGTGGCCAGACCGCTTGAGAGCAGGATAAGGGTCAGCATTAAGCCTAAAATGGTAGAGGTCAAACTGCCTCGTTTCATGAAATATTCACTCACTTTTGCTAAGGTTTCCTCAGTCCCTGCAGCGTTACTCTCGATTATCGGAAAGGAAACGCGCCGATAAGATTGTCGAGAATAAAAAAGGACTTGGGTCTCAGAGTTCTACATTAGCCAGCGCTTGAATACATTAACAAGAGTACAAAAATGTGAACAACATCGCCTTCACATTTTGATCTGGCGCAAACTTCGCCCCGGATACCCCCTAAGAGGTATATTTTTGGCGTATTCAAGCGGCTACTTTTGACCTTGGAGATGTCGTGGTTATTGCAAATAACGATAAAGTAACACGGAGATGAGATGGTGAAAAAATTAAGCCAAAAATCCTTTGCACTCAGTGCATTGGTCGCGGCAAGCGTAATGGCTGCCGGTGCGTTTGCGAGTGACAAGACCGAGCCTCGCAACGAAGTCTACAAAGACAAGTTCAAAAATCAGTATGCCAGTTGGCATGACACTGCAAAGAGTTCTGAAATTGTTGACGTATTGGCAGAAGATCCCAACCTGGTGATCCTGTGGGCCGGTTATGGTTTCGCCAAGGACTACAATGCCCCTCGTGGCCACATTTATGCCGTGACCGATGTGCGCAACACCCTGCGTACCGGTGCGCCAAAGAGTGCCGAAGATGGCCCAATGCCAATGGCTTGCTGGAGCTGTAAGAGCCCGGATGTACCTCGCCTGATTGAAGAGCAAGGTGAAGATGGTTACTTCACCGGCAAGTGGGCCAAAGGTGGCCCTGAAGTGGTTAACGCCATAGGTTGTGGCGATTGTCACGAGAAAGGTTCGCCTAAGCTGCGTTTGGGCCGTCCTTTTGCCGAGCGCGCCATGGAGACCCTGGGTACGCCATTTGATAAGGCTTCCCGCAAAGACAAGCAATCCATGGTTTGTGGCCAGTGTCACGTAGAATACTACTTTGAGAAAGTGGAAGGCCGTAAGGGCTTTGTTAAGTTCCCATGGGATCAAGGCACTACAGTGGAGTCCATGGAAGCTTACTACGATGCCATCGAGTTTGCCGACTGGACTCACGCTCTGTCCAAGACTCCTATGCTGAAGGCACAGCACCCAGGTTATGAAACCTGGCAGCTGGGGGTTCACGGTAAGAACAACGTGACCTGTGTTGACTGTCACATGCCGAAAGTAACCAACGACAAGGGTCGTAAGTTCACCGATCACAAAGTGGGTAATCCTTTCGACCGCTTCGAAGAAACCTGTGCTCAGTGCCACACACAGAGCAAAGAGTTTATGGAGAACCTGACTGCCGAGCGTAAAGCCAAAGTTAAAGAGCTGAAGCTGAAGGCTGAAGATCAAATCGTCAAGGCACACTTCGAAGCTGCTGCCGCCTGGAAAGCCGGTGCGACAGAAGCCGAGATGAAGCCAATCCTGACTGATATCCGTCATGCTCAATGGCGCTGGGATTATGCTATCGCCTCTCACGGTGTCGCGGCTCACGCTCCTGATGAAGCGCTGCGGGTACTGGGTACTGCGGTTGACAAGGCTGCCAATGCCCGGGTGAAACTGGCGCAGCTGCTGGCCAAGAAAGGTATCGTTGAGCCTGTCGCTCTGCCTGATATCTCCACCAAGGCCAAGGCTCAGGCTGCTCTGGGTATGGACATGAAGAAGATGGTTTCCGACAAGGAAGACTTCAAGAAAAATGTTCTGCCTAAGTGGGATGCTGAAGCCAAGAAGCGTGAAGCAACCTACAAGTAACAGTCGTTAACATAGCGAAATGAAAAATCCCCGCACCGCGGGGATTTTTTTATCTTACAAGCCAGCAGTGGTAGCCAGCGAAGGATTACAGGCCTATTTGATCAGCTTAAGCAGAGCCTTAAAGCGTTCACCTTCTGCCTGATGTTGCAGTTCAAACAGTAAAGACTCGCTGTTGTTGAGCCTGGCTCCCTGCTGCTTCATCATCTCTATTCCCAAGCGTTTGTTGCTTTCACTGCGGGAGCTGACGGCATCGGCTATCAAGTGCACATAGAAACCCTGCTCGATAAGATCACCACAGGTTTGATAGACACAGACATGTGTCTCTATCCCGGCCAGCAGTACCTGTTTGCGGCCCGTGCTCAACAGTGCCTCACGGAACGCCGGGCAGTGCCAGCCACTGAAGTGATGCTTGGCAATCGGCGAAGTGGTCTTGGATAGCAGGGCAGCCAGCGACTCTGTAGTAGGGCCGAGCTTCTGCGGCAACTGTTCCAGCCAGAGCACTGGGATATCAAACAAAGCCGTGCCTTCTATCAGCATGGCCAGTTGTTGATGCAGCTGTTCACTCTTGTCCATTATCTGCGCCAGTTTGCCCTGAACATCCACTATGACCAGCACACATTCT
The DNA here is from genome assembly GCF_028823715.1 of Shewanella sp. K8. NCBI lineage: Bacteria > Pseudomonadati > Pseudomonadota > Gammaproteobacteria > Alteromonadales > Shewanellaceae > Shewanella > Shewanella sp. K8. The sequence goes on along the minus strand of NZ_JAPEHY010000039.1, from coordinate 26,739 downwards.
TCCGCTTTTAACATCTTGTTCTCCTTTAGGTTGGTCTTAGGACAGGTGCAAACGAGTCCTTCTTTCTCTCCAGTCAACGACAGGACATTCAGTTAACGTCAGTACAGGGCTTAAGCCAATAGGCCTTAGGTCGTAGATGATTGCGCTTTTTTTGTGCGCCCAAGCCTTACTTGCACTTAATTGGTGCATATCTGCAGCTCTTAACCTGGTCCGTAAAAACTAACTCTTTATAAAACAAAAAATTAACATTTTGGCCTGATGCTTGAATTGCTTTTGGCATAACACCAATACAGCAAGGCGATTCTGGAGGTCTGGATGAAATTAGTCAGCGCAATCATTAAGCCGTTCAAGCTTGATGATGTCCGCGAAGCGATTGCGGGCATAGGCATTGAGGGGATGACGGTCACCGAAGTCAAAGGTTTTGGCCGACAAAAGGGGCATACAGAGCTCTATCGGGGAGCCGAGTATCAGGTGGACTTTCTGCCCAAGGTTAAGCTCGAGATAGCCACCAAGGCGGAGAATCTTGAGCACCTGCTGGAGGTCATCACCAATGCCGCTCATACCGGCAAGATAGGTGACGGCAAGATCTTTGTGACAGATCTGGAACAGGTTATCCGTATTCGTACGGGTGAAACAGATACAGAAGCGCTGTAAGGGGGAGAAGATGGAAGAACTGAGCAAATTGGGTACTACGGTCACAGAGCTGCGTTTTGCGCTGGACACCTTTTACTTTCTGATCTCCGGCGCGCTGGTGATGTGGATGGCGGCGGGTTTCGCCATGCTGGAGGCCGGGTTGGTGCGTTCCAAAAATACCACAGAGATACTCACCAAAAACATCTGTCTCTATTCAATCGCCTGTATCACCTACCTGATTGTGGGTTACAACATCATGTATGTGGACAATGGCGAGGGCGGCTGGCTGCCGAGCATCAGCACCTTGATAGGAGCTCAAGCTGCCGACGCCGACCATGCGCTGGAGTCTGATTTCTTTTTCCAGGTGGTATTTGTGGCTACAGCCATGTCGATTGTTTCCGGCGCCGTGGCTGAGCGCATGCGCCTGTGGGCTTTCCTGGCATTCAGCCTGGTAATGACGGCAGTCATCTATCCAGTGGAAGGTTACTGGACCTGGGGCGGTGGTTTCCTTTCCGAAGCCGGCTTTGTCGACTTTGCCGGTAGCGGCATAGTGCATATGGCCGGTGCGGCCGCAGCCTTGGCCGGTGTCTTGCTGCTGGGGGCCCGTAAAGGTAAATATGGCGTCAATGGCCAGGTTAACCCTATCCCGGGATCCAACCTGCCGCTGGCAACCCTGGGGACTTTTATCCTCTGGATGGGCTGGTTTGGTTTCAACGGTGGTTCTCAGTTACTGGTCTCTGATGCTGAAAATGCCAGCGCCGTGGCCAAAGTCTTCGTCAACACCAATTCGGCGGCGGCCTTCGGCGCGGTATCTGCACTGATCGTCTGTAAGATGGTGTGGGGCAAGGCCGACTTGACCATGATACTCAATGGTACTTTGGCTGGTTTGGTGGCTATCACGGCCGATCCATTGTCGCCCTCTCTGCCGATGGCGGGTGTGATAGGCCTGGTAGCCGGCGGTTTGGTGGTGTTCTCCATCGTGGGCTTTGACCGCATCAAGATAGATGATCCTGTCGGGGCTATCTCGGTGCACGGGGTCGCCGGCTTCTTCGGTTTGATGATGGTGCCTCTGTCCAATGCCGATGCCAGTGTGACAGGGCAACTGTTTGGCGCTGCGGTGATCTCTGCCTGGGTGTTTCTGGCGTCATTGCTGGTGTGGGGCGCCTTGAAAGTGACCATGGGGATCCGGGTGACCGAAGAGGAAGAGTACAACGGTATGGACGCGTCGGATTGCGGTATCGATGCCTATCCTGAGTTTGTGACTGTCAAGAACGCCAATTGATAAGCCAAGAACGCCAACTGAGAGGCCATGAGTGTTCTTGAGAGATCAAGCAAGCTTCCTTAATCTTTAAGCCATCTCTTGTGAGGTGGCTTTTGGTTAGAGCTGGCTTTGGGGTTACCGGCCTTGTTGTTACCTGGCTTGGCGGGAGTCGGCCAGGAAAAGCGCATTTTGGGGCTATGGCGCTTGATGACAGACGCTCTTGGGGGCAGACTGAAAGCAGAAACAGCCTGGAGCCTAAGGGGATGGCGATGAAGACTCTCAGTGTAATGAAGCTGACCGGTACTTTTCTCTGCACTTTGTGCAGTACCTTGCTGTGGCTCGGCAATGCCGAGGCAGGTCAAGTGGTGGTTCGTGATGCCAGTGAGCCTTTCGATGCCTTTGCCGTCAGGGATGAATTACTGCGTCAGCATGAGTGGCAGGAACTACTGCGCTCGCAGCAACAACTGGAGATCCTGCGCAGCCTACCTGCCATATGTGTTCCTTACATGCGCCCCTATCGCTACTTTTCCTGCGATGGCCATTTTTATCGCCCCTATCTTTACCGGCAACAGCAGCTCTATATAGGGATCCCCAAGCCGGGTTCCGAAGTTATCGCTCCCGGAAATGAAGGCTTGAACTAGGGGATATTCACATTTTGTCACCCTTTGGCGCGGCAGGAGTGGCCAGTCTGACTTAAGCTTTCAGTAAAGAAGCCTTAACTCAGGAGGCCCTATGTTCTCAGGCACTTTCTCAAGCGCTTTCTCCGGCTCTCTCACTCGTGCTCTCTCTGGCGCTCTATCCGCTACCATGTTGAGTCGCCTATTGGGTGCGGTTTTGCTGCTGCTATTTTGCGGTTGCAGCAGTACACCGGTGCCAAGCAAGATGGCCCTTGGCAGCCTGTTTCAGGATAACCAATTCAAAGAGGTTGGGAATATCCCCGAGCCCGCCGAGTTATTCGCCTTGCCTCCCGAGGCGGTGCAGTTGCTCAGAGGTGCCTATAGCCGCGGTGCACTCATGTCCAATCAGGAGTTGGCCCACGAGTGGTTGGCTGACTATATCCATGCCGACAAGGGCGGCTTTCGCTATCAGGACAACTACACCCGCACCGCCGCCGAAACCTTTCACGACAGGGCCGGAAACTGCATGTCACTGGTGATCCTGGCGGCGGCCATGGCGCAACAACTGGGGATAGAGGTTGAATTTCGTGATGTGGAAGTGCCCCCGGTCTGGGATCGTCAAGGCGCCTTTTATCTGGTCAATGGTCATATCAACCTCAAGCTATACCCGCCCAAGAATAATCATGTCTTCCATGTCACCGAGCGTTCCATTCTGGTGGATTTCCTGCCAGAGCGTGCTGTGCGCAGCTATAAGGTCAATAAGATCAGCCAAGGTACTGTGGTCGCCATGTATTACAACAATGCGGCGGCCGAGGCATTGATCAATGAGAATTGGGATCTCGCATACGGCTTGCTGAAAAAGAGCTTGCAACAGCAGAGTCTGTTTATTCCGGCGCTCAACAGCCTGGCGGTGCTTTATCGCGCCAGGGGCATGGAGCAGATGGCCGAGCGGGTCTACCGCTATGCGTTGACGCTTGAGCCGGAAAACATGACTACCCTCTATAACCTGGCGGTCATGCTGAGCAGCCAGGACAGACTGGATGAATGGGCCGAAGTGCACAAGGTACTGGAGCTTGCCCGGATCCGGAATCCTTATTACTACTATGATATGGCGCAGCAAGCCTACATGGATCATCAATATGATGAGGCGCTGAGTTGGTATCGAAGAGCGATTGAGAAGGCGGATTATCGCCACGAGTTTTACTTTGGTTTGTCCAGAACCTATTGGGCAAAAGGGGACTCCGACCGGGCGAAGAGCAATCTGCAAAAGGCGTTGGCGTTGGCCGGTGACGGCGAGCAGAAAAAACGCTATCAGGCCAAGTTGCATGCGATGGAAGGGCATTGATTCAAAAGCTTGGCTGAAAGAGTGGGGTTATAAAGGCGCAATCGGTTAAGCCAAGCTGCAGAATAAAAAGCCCGATGCTGACATCTGCATCGGGCTTTGTTGCTTTTGGGCTATAAGTTGCTTTCTGGCTATAAGTTTCTCTCTGCCTGAAAGCTGGCCTTAAAGGGCTTCGAAACTCAGCGCCTTGTCGCGGTAACTCAAGCGCACCATCTGCCCCATATCCTTGAGCTCAACTGCCCTGACACCATAGGGCGGCTTTAAGCCCGAATTTTGGATTAGCTCAAGGTTTAGAGGCAACTGCAGACTGTTTTGCTCTTGTGTCAGCCAGGCCGCAGTCTCACTCTGCAGTATGGCGATTTCCCGCCCCTGGGAGTCCATCCCTGTCAGTATTGCCGACACCCCAAAACGACCACTTTGGGCCAGCTCCAGCGTAAAATTGAGGGCGCTTGGCAGACCATTTTGCCAACCAACTTTGATTTCGGGTGCCAGCCGCGCCGATGGATAGAACTGCTTGAAGGCGGTCTTGACGGTACGTCGTACCAAGGTGTTATCCACCTGGGTCTCAATATCGACCACCAATTCACTGAAACCCGCATTGCTTGAGGGCATGGGCAGCTGCTCATTTTGCAGTCGCCAGCTGTTGCCACTTTGGCTGAGTTGCAGTGGGGTTCGCTCGCCGCTTGCTTGCTGAAGCCGGGCACGGGCTAAACGAGGTGAACCCATGGCCTTATCGTTCTCAAGCGCCAGTTCCAACTCGAGATGGGTGTTGGCCTCGAGTGATGATGGGGTGCTTAACTTGAGACGATAGGCAGACCCTTTCTCTTTGACATTGACGAGATAGTTGTCAGTGGCGGTCAGCGCTGCGGCGACCTGCAGGCGATAGAGACCGGGCTTGATATCTGAGCTCAGCAACAGGGCACTGGAGTCATCATCCATCCCGGCGCTGGCCAGAGACTCAGAGTCTACGGCGCGGCGGATAAGACGCTTGTTCTCAGTTTTGCCTGCGGCCGAGCTGAGTTGAACTGCGTCCGGAGCAATGCTCTTGGGGGCAGTCGGGGCGCCGCTGCTTTTATCCCAGCGAGGAGCCAGACGGATAACGCTGCTGCCTTGGGTTAATGGCAGCTCTATGCCCTGGTTAAGCTCGGCGCCTGTAACCATCAACCAGTATTCATCACTGCTGGCACTGGCGGATTTGTCCGGCAGCTGGGCTTGATACTCCCCTGACAGCGCCCTGACAAAGCTGACATCTTCCCTGGAAGTATTCAAGGGCGGCAATTGCCCTGTATCTAGCTCTTCTGAAGCCTTGATATCGCTTGTCTGGGGCGGCACCATGGCCAAGGTCAGGCTTTTGGGCTGCTGGTTCTGTTCTACCTTGGCATCATCCTGGCAACCCGTGAGGCTCAGGAGTATCGCTGCCAGCAGCGGTGTCTTGCTGATATGCATCTTCATACTTACGTCCTCAGATATGATTGCGCAGAAGGGTGTCGAGATTAAAACAGGCCCGGCGGCTTTGATGGTGACTCAAAGGTTCTCTGTCACGGGTTTTCTGCTTATCGGTAAACCAGACACTGCCGGCGGCACTCTGGGAGCTGCACTCAAGAAAACCGTCGGAGCAGTTATCCAGCCAGTTTTGGGTAGTCTCCAACCCGACCTGGTACTGATAGCCGCCGCAATAGCTGTCGCTGTCCCAAACTGCCGACTCCACGTCCGAGCCGACAACAGCTTCAAAAGGCTTACCCAGAGAAGGGCGCCCGGCTGTGCCGTACAGCCATTGACTGTTGTATTGCGCCATCCAACCCACTTGCTGCTGTTTGACGGCATCGCTGTCGTAACCGAGCAGCCAGCCGAGACTGGTTTCAAACACATTGCCTTGAGTGACGGCATCGGCCAGTGGGGTACCGGCACTGGAAGGAGCCAGCGCTATCACTCGGCTGATGCTGTTGATCACAGCTGGATAACGCCCATCCCAGGTGGGATTGGACAAGACCCAGCGCACTATGTTGCCGCCATTGGAGTGGGTGATGAGGATCAGTTGATCCAGATTGCGGGCGTTGATAAAGCTCTGCAGCTGATCGACCAGACAGCCGGCAGCGGCCTCATCCCACATATATTGTTCGAAGTCACAGTTGATGACCTGATAGTTACTCGGGGTGCTGATACCTTGACGAACTGAATCGACAAACTCGCGGGTCCAGTAATCGTTCAGGGCATCGGTTTGTTTTCCTGTTCCATGGACAAAGGCGACGCCGGTGGCGCCATGACTCAGGGAGCAGACACTACAAAGACCCAACATCATTAGGGTGGTGGATATTTTCATGTCGCATTTCTCTTGTTGATTGTCATTATTTTGTTGAACGGATAAGTATGCTCATCCACTAATTAAGCTAACTTCGATATGTTAAGGCGGCAAGACTTTATGCGGAATATTTGATTGTCTGAAGAGGGTTTAATGTGGGATTGTGTTTGAATTTCAGCTTTGACTTTATTTATCTGCTGTTTTTTCAGATAAATAAAGCCTGATGGAAAACTACTCGGGTTTGAATATTGTCAGTCATCAAACTGTGGTGGTTCGGCCAGAATACGCTCGGCAACTCCCTGCTCATAAAGCCACTCGATACCGGCGGTTATTTCGGCGGCTATCTCAGGATCCCGGCAAGCCAGAAAGCGTGGGGCCTCTTCGAACAGCGATACTTCCCTTACAGGAGGAAGTGAGTCCTTTTTCTCAGCAAGTTTTTGATAGTTATAGGCAAAAATTCGCCTTTCCAACACTATTGCCTCAACTCTATTCCCCAGCAACATAGCCACCTGATTACTCTGATTGGCAATTTCACTGTAATCCGGATTCAGGCGGGCCATCTTGGCAAATTCCGCTCCCAGGTAATGGCTGGCATTTTGAAAGGCCGCCAGGCGTATATGGGCGAGATCGGCGACTTGCTCAATGATTCTCTGGTTATCGGCGAGCAGAAAGATGCTGTTTTGGTAACTGAGCAGGCTCGGGGTGTAGTGCATCCCTTTGAGTCCGGGCGGAGCATTGATAAGACAATCGACCTGGCCGGCCAACAGCAGCCGCAAGGCGCGTTTGGGGGGCGTAAAAGCGATATCTCCCAAGGTGAGTTGCCTGTGTTGCAAGGCTTGTTTCAGTAACTGGTATTGGATGCCGTTGTGGCGGTCTTCAGTAAAGAAAGGCGCGATGGAGAAACTGGTGGAAAAGGTCACCGACCGATTGGCCTGCGACTTGGCTTGGGCAAGAGGCATCAGCATGAGTACAGATAGCAGACAGAGTCGGATCACAGTTGGCCTTGGGTTACTGGGTATCAGGTGTAATTATAATTCGGTTCCTGGGGCCTATAGGCTGTTTGCCTGTTTTACTGCCCATTGGTTGCTGAACATCTCTTTCGTTTGCAATATCACACTTAAAGAATTTTTTATTAAATCATAAGATTGCCATACAAAAAACAATAAAAGGGCAGATTTGCCTGTAAACCCATATAAGTCAATTGCATTGGTTGAATATAACGGATAGATTGAAACTGTTATCCAAAACAAGAGATTCTTATCAATAGCCGGAGTAGTGTGACATTTATGTATTACCAGAATGATGATGTACGGATTAATGAAGTTAAAGAGTTACTGCCACCGATAGCCATTCTGGAACGATTTCCGGCAACCGAGCGCGCTTCCTCAACTGTCTTTAAGGCCAGGGAAAATATTCACAGAATTCTTCAGGGACAGGATGATCGCCTGCTGGTGGTGATAGGGCCATGCTCTATTCACGACCCTGAAGCGGCGTTGGAGTATGGTGCGCGTCTGGCCAAGCTCAGAACGGCCTATCAGGATCAACTGGAAGTGGTGATGCGGGTTTATTTTGAAAAACCCAGAACGACAGTGGGCTGGAAGGGGCTGATTAACGATCCATACATGGATAACAGCTTCAAGCTCAACGACGGCCTGAGAACTGCCCGCAAATTGCTGCTCGAATTGAATGACAACCAGGTGCCAACCGCGGGTGAGTTTCTCGATATGATTACCCCGCAGTATATGGCCGACCTCATGTGTTGGGGCGCCATCGGAGCCCGTACCACAGAGTCCCAGGTTCATCGGGAGTTGGCATCGGGCCTCTCTTGCCCTGTGGGATTCAAAAACGGTACAGATGGCACCATCAAGGTGGCGATAGATGCCATTGGGGCCGCCAGTGCGCCACACCATTTCCTGTCTGTGACCAAGTTTGGCCATTCGGCGATTGTGTCAACCAAGGGGAATGATGACTGCCATATCATTCTGCGCGGTGGACGCGAGCCCAACTACAGCTCGGCCCATGTGGCCCAGATATGTTCTCAGCTTGAGAGTGCCGGTCTGAAACCCAAGGTGATGATTGATTTCAGCCATGCCAACTCCAGTAAGGACTTCCGGCGTCAGATGTTGGTCGCTGAAGATGTTTGCGGCCAGATTGCCGCCAAACAGCAGGCAATTTTTGGGGTGATGGTGGAGAGTCATCTGGTGGAAGGACGTCAGGATCTCAAACCCGGACAGCCACTTTGTTATGGCCAGAGCATTACCGATGCCTGCATAGGTTGGGATGATACAGAGAGACTGCTGTCAATGCTCAACGACAGCGTGCTTAAACGCCGTCAGGGTTGAATGTTTCTACTACAAAAATAAAGGCGCCATCGGCGCCTTTATTTTTGGGCTTGCTGTGCCAAATATTCGTTGGCTTTGGCCAGACTGCCAAAGGAAGCTATCAGGTTGTTACGGCCTTTTTCCTGGATCTCGGGGTTGCCTGATTCGATCATCATCCATACCCAGGTTTGGATCAGCGGCAGGGGCGGGTATTGAACTTTTGAATCCAACATAAGATTTCCTTCAAAATATACGGTAAAAATCGGTGCGGGCCGGTTTGTTTGACATTTTTTGAACACTTGTTGCTGCCCGTACTCAATAGCTGGAAAGAGTACCAAATTCTTTTTTCATGCATAACCATCTTTCGCTTCTTTGAGGTGATTTTGGCGATAAAAATTCCGTTACTAGTTATTTAGTCTAGGTCTAATGTTATTTTTGTCATTCTAAAGTGCTAGTTGCTGTGATTATTTCCGAGTGGGCAGCCAAACAGATCGCAGACTTGAGTCCTGGTCACTGTTACACTCGAGTCACTCTTTTCCCCTGGCAAGATGTATGCGTCCAACTCTCTACTTTGAAGGTCCCGTCGATAAGCTCAACTGGCAAGTGCTCAAACTTCTCTGGCCCTATCTGCTGGAATACAAGGGCCGGATTATCCTGGCGCTGTTGTGTCTTGTTGTGGGAAAGCTCGCCAGTGTCGGCTTGCCTTTCCTGTTGAAGCATTTGGTAGATGGCCTTGGCGGCGAACAAACTGCGCAGCTGTTGGCCGTGCCCTTGGCGCTGGTTTTGGCTTATGGCGGCTTGAGATTGGTTAATGCACTCACAGGGGAGATCAGGGATACCCTCTTTGGCAGGGTAACAGAGAGAGCGATACGGCGCCTGGGGTTGCAGGTATTTGAACATCTGCACCGGCTGGATCTTGGGTTTCATCTCGACAGACGCACCGGCGGATTATCGAGGGACATAGAGCGTGGCACCAGCGGCATCAGTTTTCTGATGCGCTTTATGGTGTTCAACATAGTGCCTACCCTGCTGGAAATCCTGATGGTGGTGGCCATTTTGCTGTGGAATTACGGCATCTGGTTTGCGCTGATTACCTTCTGCTCCGTGTTGGCCTATGGCATGTTCTCTGTGATAGCCACCGAGTGGCGCACCGCCTATGTACGTGAGGCGGCAAAGGCCGACTCTGTATCCAATACCCGTGCTATCGACAGTTTGCTTAACTATGAAACCGTCAAGTACTTCAATAATGAAGCCTATGAGGCGAATGAGTATGACAAGGCTTTGGCGGATTGGGAGGTGGCCAAACGCAAGAATCGCCTGTCGCTGTTTGCTCTCAATGCCGGTCAGGCCACAATTATTGCTGTTGCCATGACCTTGATGCTGGGGCTCGCGGCTTTTGAAGTGACCCGGGGGCAGATGACAGTGGGTGATTTTGTGTTGATCAATGCCTTTATGATGCAACTCTTTATGCCGCTCAACTTCCTGGGTTTTGTGTATCGTGAGATTCGTGGAGCCTTGGCCAATATTGAAAGGATGTTCTCGCTGCTGGATAAGACTCCGCTGGTAAAAGATAACCCAGTGGCCAAGGATATCGTGCCGACAGAGGGCAGAGTCAGTTTTGACTCGGTTGGCTTTGGCTATGGTGACAGGGAGATACTCAAGGGCGTGAGTTTTGAGATAGAACCCGGGCAGAAGGTGGCTGTAGTGGGTGAAAGCGGCGCCGGTAAATCGACGTTGGTACGCTTGCTGTTCCGTTTTTACGATGTCAGCCAAGGGGCGATTCGGGTCGATGGTATAGATATTCGCGACATGACCCAAGATGCACTGCGCCGGGCCATCGCCATAGTGCCTCAGGATACAGTGCTGTTTAACGATACTCTGTTTGAAAACATTCGCTATGGCCGCCCCGATGCTTCTGACGCCGAGATTTGGCAGGCGATAGAGTTGGCCCATCTGAAGCAGTTTGTTGAGACATTACCACAGCAGGCTCAGACCAAGGTGGGTGAGAGAGGCATGAAACTCTCCGGCGGTGAAAAGCAGCGAGTGGCTATTGCCAGGGCGATATTGAAGCGCTCGCCGATACTGATCTTCGATGAAGCCACCTCGTCACTGGACAGCCGCTCCGAGAGGGCTATTCTCAAGGCGCTCGATGAAGTTGCCAAGGGCCATACCAGTCTGGTGATTGCCCACAGGCTGTCGACTGTGGTGGATGCCGATAAAATCTTAGTGTTGCATCAAGGTCGGTTGGTTGAGTCCGGCACCCACGACCACCTGTTGGCCGCCGATGGATATTATGCTCGTTTGTGGCGGATCCAGCACACAAAACAGGCAGATGAGTCGGTGCAAGTTCAGCATTGATTCAGGCTGGCTGCCGCATACTTGATGCTCCGAAGTAGCGTCAGCCTGGGGGCAGCACAGATGGAAAACATTGTATTGCAGGTCAATATCGAAGGAATGCAGGACAAAGTCCGTACAGACTGGAACAGTTTGGCAGATAATCTGAAAAAGCGGGGTATGGACGAAGTTGCCCTCAATCAACTGCATACTGAGTTACGTGCTGGACTGAGAGTTTCCACCCGCGGCCTGACTCTGTCTATGGTATCTGCGGAAACCTTTAATGCGGCGTTGGAAGGGATTATCAGTGAGTCAAGAAAGCAGGCTCAGTCGCAAGGGGTTTTGCGCAGCTGAGCCTGAGTTGATCCTATTTCTTGGTTTGGTTGCGGTCGGCTTGCCAGCCGTCGCACAGTAGGTTGAAACCATTTTTCGCTTCGTTTACCGGCGTCAGTTCAGTTATTTTACCGCCGCGATAACAGAGCATCTCTCCCTCAATCTCAATCAAACGGCTGCAATTCTTGCAGCTGAGCGATGCAGTTTTGCTCGTTTCCGGCTTGGGGACCTGACTGACAAATGTCATTTTCACTTCAAAATCCTCTGGAAGTGGCAAGTCTTGACTAGGAGTAAGATCTTACCACTTTTGTGACATAACGCACAATCTACCCACTATTATACTTTAGTGACAGCTAAATTATCTTTATTGATCGAAGTGAGCGTAATATTTATCCAAGGACACAGACAGACCATTTTGAGTGACGACTCTGACATGATGTGGCTTGAGCTGTCTTGGGTCACTGACTCCACAGGAATGGGCCAGCATCCCCAGGTCATGGTGTAATGCCTTGTTGTAGTTGGCGACTCGGGTGGATTTGTCTCTGGGATCCAAACCCTGTTGCAGCTTCTTGTTGTGGGTGGTTATCCCGGTAGGGCAGGTATCCTTGTTGCACTGCAATGCCTGAATACATCCCAGCGCAAACATGTTACCTCTGGCAGAGGCGATGAAGTCTGCGCCAAGAGCCAGTGCCCAGGCGACTCTGGAAGGGGTGATCAGCTTGCCCGAGGCAATCACTTTAATCCTCTGCTTCAATCCATGGCGGCGAAGATGATCCACCAGCAATGGCAGACTCTCTTTCAGCGGCAGGCCAACGTAATCCATCAGAGTTTGCGGCGCCGCGCCTGTGCCGCCATCGGCGCTGTCGAGGGTGAAGAAGTCGGGAGCCGATTCATGGCCGCGTTGGTTAATCTCTTCCAGAAAATCTTCCAACCAGTGGATATCACCCAAGACTGCCTTGATCCCTGTGGGTTTGCCTGTCACTTGCCTGACTCTGGCTATCATGTCGAGAATGTCGCCGACATGGTGAAATTCAATATGACCATTGGGACTGATGGAGTCCTGTCCGACAGGGATGCCGCGAATGGTGGCTATCTCTTCGGTTACTTTCACCCCGGGAAGAATTCCGCCTTTGCCTGGCTTGGCTCCCTGACTGAGTTTGATTTCGAACATCTTCACCTGAGAGTGAGCGGCCACTTCCCTGAGCTTGTCATCATCCAGGTGGCCTTCGGCATTGCGAACACCGTATTTGGCGGTACCTATCTGAAACACCAGATCGCAATTTCCCTTGAGATGGTGGGCGCTGAGGCCGCCTTCCCCTGTGTTGAGCCAGCATCCTGCCTGAGCCGCACCATGGGAAAGGGCGGTAACAGCCGGGCGGGAGAGGGCGCCAAAGCTCATGGCGGAAATATGGCAAATGGCGCTGGTGGCAAAGGGATGTTCACAGTCCGGGCCAATAACCACAGGCGTTGGTGGCACAACGTCTTGATCCAGCGTTGGGAAGGCCGTATTCATAAACATGATACTGCCGTTGGCTTCCAGTGGCCTGGTGGAGCCGAAGGCTATGGTGCGATCAACATTTTTCGCCGCCCGATATACCCAACTACGCTCGGCGCGATTAAAGGGAAGTTCTTCCCGATCGAGGGCAAAAAAGTACTGGCGGAAGAATTCGCCCATTTTCTCGAAGAAATATCTGAATCGGCCTACAACAGGGTAGTTATGCCGCACCGCCTGCTTGGTTTGCATCACATCGGCGATATACATGTAAGTGATCACCAAAAGCCCTAAGCCGACGACTATCAGAAACAGGCCGGAAAACAGTTCCAGCCCCCACATAAACCAGTTTTGCTCGCGCATCTTCTATCCTTATTGACTGCCAAAGTGGGTGGTTACCAGGCCTGTGGGCCCCTGTTCTCCCAAGGTGAGAATAAACAGTTGGTCGTATTGCTGCTCATTCAGGCTAACCAGGGGGCCACCCAGAGCCTTAATGATGGCCGGAACTGTATTGCTGTGGCCGGCGATCAGCACATTGCCTTGGCTGGCTTTAACCGCATCAGCTATGGCATTGATGTGAGCCTCCAAGCCGGCTTTGGCTGGAAACACTTCTATCCTGAGTTGTTTGGCTGTTGCAATCGGCGCCAGGGTTTCCTGAGTACGGCGAAACTCACTCGACATTAGCCTTTGCAGTTGGGTGTCCCGTAATGCCTCGGCTAGAGCCTCGGCTCGCGCTTTACCGGCGGCTGTCAGCCCGGGATCGGTTCCCTGGGCTTTTTCCGCGTGCCTAACCAGAAATATGGTTTGATTGGTGTCAGCGGCAAGGGATGGCAAGCTAAAAAACACAGAAAGACAAAGCAGTAGGAAAATTCTTACCATTTTTATTTCCTATCAAATACTTAAATAGCATGCGGGATCATAGCTCAGACTATCGGTCTGGGTAAACAATCGCTAAACTAATTACTGAACTGGTCGATAATTAACCTGAGATACGCTTTTCATACGAGGAAACCAAGATGGAAATCCGCAATCATGGCGCTCAGGTATCTGAGGTGGCCAAGGACAAGACCCAACAACTGGACGGGAATCATGGCAAGGCGGTATCTGAAGTCGCCAGCAGCAAGAGCGCCCGCCATGTCAGCCAGCAGTTGATGAATAACGCTATTCTGGCGGCGCAGGAGGAGGTAAGCCTCAATAGCGGCAACGAACCCATGAGTCTCTTATATCGCGCCGCGATTGAGGCCATCAATGAAGAACTGGCACCTTACATGGGGGAAAATGCCCTGCAGCAGGTGCAGGATCAGCAGATAGATACTTCTCCCGAGGCCACGGCCGACAGAATTGTCAGTTTTGCCACTCAGTTCTTCAGTGTCTACCAGCAGCAAAATTCCAGCATGGACTTTGACAGTCAGCTGTCCGGTTTTATGGACGTTATAGGCGGCGCCATAGATCAGGGCTTTAAAGAGGCGACGGATATTCTCTCCGGGCTCAAGGTGCTGGAAGGCGATATCAAGGCCGGGGTAGATGAAACTTACTCCCTGGTACAGCAAGGGTTGCAGGCATTCAGAGACAGCTTTAGCACAGAGCAGGAATAATTGAGCTCACGCGAAACCTTACCTGCAGATAACACCCCTCACTATGAGGGGTTTTTGTTGGCTGAATATGGAGTTATGCTGCAATAATCGTCTTGTGTTACCTTAAGGAGAAGCTATGTGGACTGAAGGCCGGGTCATTGAGCGTATCGATTGGAACAGCAAGTTATTCAGCCTGAGGATAGCCGCCGAGATAGCGCCGTTTATTGCCGGCCAGTTTATCAAACTCAGTCAGGTGCGGGATGATAAACGTATCGCCCGGGCCTATTCTCTGGTGAATGCCCCCGGGACTGACTATCTTGAAATACTGGCGGTGGCGGTAGATCAAGGCCAGTTGTCGCCAGACCTGCAATCTTTGCAGCCGGGTGACAGTATTAGTGTGACAGACAAAGCCACCGGCTTTATGACCCTGGATGAGATCCCTAAAGGGGAATTACAGGGGCGCCACCTGTGGTTTTTGGCAACAGGTACTGCTGTGGGGCCGTTTCTTTCCATGCTGGATACTCAGGAGCCTTGGCAACGGTTTGATAAAGTGGTTCTGGTTTACGGGGTAAGAGAAGTGCAGGATCTCGCCTATCTCGATAAGATCCGCGGCTATCAACAGACCTATCACGAGCAATTTGTGTTTGTGCCCAGTGTCACTCGTGAAGACTTTGACGGTGCGCTGCGTTGTCGCATCCCGGATGGGTTGCAAAGCGGTGAGATAGAGGCCAAGGCCGGGCTGAGCATAAGTGCAAAGGACTCGCAATTGATGCTTTGTGGTAATCCCGGAATGATCCAGGGGGCTACGGCGGCACTTATCGATAAAGGCTTGGCCAAAAACCTGCGCCGGGCCCCCGGACAGATAACAGTCGAAAAATACTGGTAACAGGAGAGTCTGGATGCAGCTCTATTACTCTACAGCTTCGCCTTATGCCCGCGTGGTCAGGGTCATTGCCCGCGAGCTGGGTTTGGCGCTGGATGAAAAGCTGGTCAATCCCTTCGATAACAGTGACGAGTTACTGTCAGTTAACCCCTTGGGGAAAATTCCCTGTCTGCTTTTGGACGATGGCGCCGCAATGTTCGACAGCGAAGTCATTGTCCGCTTTCTGGACGACAGATTCGGCCAGGATCGTTTCTTTGGGCCATCCAGAAACTGGGCCTATGAGTGTCAGTTCTCACTGCTCAAAGGCGCGCTGGATAGCGCCGTTGGCTTAAGGCAGGAACAGATGCGTGAAGAGGAGGGGGTTCGTTCTCCTTTCTGGAGCGGCCGTTTCGAGCAGGCCCTGCTCAGAGCCTTGATGGAGGTGGAGCGTCAGGGAATCATCGCGAGCGGTCCACTCGATGCCAGGCAGGTGCTGCTATTGGTGCTACTCGAATACCTTGATTTTCGTCATCCGGATCTCGATTGGCGTAAAGTAGTGCCTGCCCTGGCACACTGGCAGGAATCGGCGTCACTCAGGCAGAGTTTCCGAGATACTCGTCCTGGATGATTTCTCGGTAATTTGCGGTTTGGCCAAGTCCGAGTAACGCCTGCCCTTGGGGTTGTCCCTGCGGTTGGTTTCACCGAAGGCACCGTAGAGATCATGGCTCATGCCATAATCCAGCCGTCGGTCGCTGAAGGGAACCCTTCTATCTTCATGATGTTGATACTTGCAGTCGCATTGGCTGCAATCACACTCAGGCAAGGGAAGCCTGGGCGCCTCCTTCGACAAAAAACGCTTGCCTTCAAGCACTCTTATCGCCTGGCAGGCAGTTGGTGTCAACATTATGGAGACACAGTGATACTGCTTTTCCTGCGGCGTAACAGGTTTGGCCAGCCGTCGCTTTCCTGGCCTTAATCTGTGGCGGAACAGAAACAATATCAGTAGCAAAGACACCACAGCCAGCAAGATTTCCAACATATCCAAGGCGTTTTCCCCCTCGCCATGCATGGGTTTTAAGGTTCAGTTTAGTTTAGTTTGCGACAATTCGGCCGATTCCAATCGCTTTGCTCCCAGCCGCTGCCATTCTGTCTATTTCATTTGTATTCCCCTTGCCAGAATTTTTGCACTAGGCTGAAAATAAAGTGGATTAGAAATAGTTCTCATTAAATTACTCATCCCAATATGGAGTGCCGAAGAATATGAGCTACAAAACAGGTCTGATACTTTGCAGTGCGTTGGCCGCATCCAGCGTGACGCTGCCGGTGGCCGCCGCCGGTGAGGTGACGGTTTATTCCTATCGTCAGGAGTTTTTGGTCAAGCCCATTCTGGATGACTTCAGTCAGGCTACCGGGGTGAAGGTTAATTTTGTGTTTGCCAAAGATGGCATCGCCGATAGATTGGCCCGTGAAGGACGCTTATCACCGGCGGATCTGGTGCTGACGTCTGACTTTTCCCGGTTGCAGGAATTGGTGGACAAGCAGTTGGTCAAACAGGTGGAAAGCGACACGCTCAAGCAGAATATTCCGGCCCAATACCGGGATCCAGAAGGAAACTGGTACGCCCTAACCATGAGAGTGCGTAATCTCTATTCCAGCAAGGAGCGCCTCGGGCCGCTGGCGATCAACTATGAAGACCTGGCCGATGCCCGCTACAAGGGCAAGGTTTGTATGCGTAGTGGCAAGCATCCCTACAATATAGCGCTGGTGGCCTCCATGATAGCCCACCACGGTGAAGCCGATGCCAAGAGTTGGCTTCAGGGACTGAAGAGTAACTTGGCCCGTAAGCCTCAGGGTAACGACAGGGCGCAGGTGCAGGCGGTGAAAGAAGGCTTGTGTGATATCGCCATCGGTAACAGCTATTACTATGGCAAGATGCTGCAAGACCCCAAACAGCGGCCATGGGCCGAAGCGGCAGTGATCAACTTCCCGAACCAGGAAAATCGCGGTGCCCATATCAATGTCTCGGGTATGGCGCTGGCCAAGCATGCACCTAACTCGGCCGATGCCCTCAAGTTGATGGAGTATCTGTCTTCGGATGCCGCCCAACAGAGTTATGCCGAGGTCAATATGGAATATCCGGTCAAGGTCGATGTGCCTGTCTCAAAACTGGTGGCATCCTGGGGGGACTTCAAAGCCGATGACTTGCCTGTCTACAAATTGGCAGAGCACCATCAGGCGGCGCTGAGACTGCTCGATGAGGTTAAGTTTGATCTCTGAGCTTGAAGGCGTTTCTGCAAAGGTTATGGGGGAATAGCGGTGATCCTGACCTTCTCCAGAGGCTGGTCGTGGGCGGGGTTTACCGTCTGCGGCCTTATGGTGGCGCCTTTGCTGGCGCTGGTCATGCAGGCATTAGAACCGGGCGAAACCCGCTTTGGGCAGATGTTTGCCACTGTGTTGCCGTCATACATAGCCAATACCTTCTGGCTGATGTTGGGGGTGAGTGTCGGCAGTCTGCTTTTGGCGGTGCCGGCTGCCTGGCTGGTGGCACGCTGTGAGTTTCGGGGTCGGCGCCTGTTCCAGTGGGCTCTGTTGTTGCCGCTGGCCATGCCGGCCTATATCGTCGCTTATGTGTATACCGATCTACTGGATTATGCCGGGCCTGTGCAACGGTTTTTACGCGCAAGTTTTGGTTGGCAATCGGTAACCGACTACTGGTTTCCCGATATTCGAACTCTGGGCGGCGCCACTGTGATGTTGTCGCTGGTACTCTTCCCCTACGTTTACCTCTTGGGGCGCACTGCGTTTCTGGAGCAATCCTTAAGTTTGCAGCATGCAGCCAAGGTGATGGGCTGCTCGCCATGGCAGAGTTTCTGGCGTTTGTCTCTGCCAATGGCGCGCCCGGCGCTGGCGGCCGGTGTCGCCCTGGTGGCCATGGAAACCATGGCTGACTTGGCGACGGTCAATTATTTTGCGGTATCCACCCTGACCACGGCTGTCTACGACACCTGGCGAGCCTATGGTGACTTGGCGGCCGCGGCTAAAATTTCGCTATTGATGTTGCTTGGGGTCTTTACTCTGTTTGCGCTGGAGCGTATGGCGAGGCGTAAACAGCAATTATTTCAAAAGCAGCTGTTGCTGGAGGCGCCAGAGCCTTACCGGCTCAAAGGTTGGCGTGAGTGGTTGGCGCTCGGCTACTGCTCGCTGTTGCTGCTGTTGGCCTTTGTTTTGCCATTTGTCATTCTCGGCAGTTACGCCTTGGATTACTGGCAACAGAGCTGGAACAGTGACTTTTGGCAGTACAGTCTCAACAGCCTAACAGTCGCCGCCATCAGCAGTGTATTGTGTTTGCTCTTGGCTATCCTCTTGATGTTCATTCGCCGCCTGAGTCCGCGAAAGTGGGACATACTGCCATCCCGTCTGGTCAGTACCGGCTACGCTCTGCCGGGCACTGTGCTGGCGATTGCCGTGCTTATTCCGCTGACCTGGCTCGATTTCAGAATCGATGATCTCTATGCCCTGTTCGAGCGCCAAGGCCCGGGACTCTTGTTCACCGGCAGTATCGCCGCCCTGGTGCTGGCGTTTTGTATTCGCTTTGCCGCCATCGCCATCGGCAGCATAGAGAGCAGTTACAAACGGCTGTCGCCTTCTCTCGACATGGCGGCCATCAGCCTGGGCAAGACACCGGGTAAAGTACTGGCATTAATCCATCTGCCATTGCTGCGCAGCGGTATTTTTGCCGCTCTGCTACTGGTATTTATCGAGGCGATGAAAGAGTTGCCGGCTGCCTTGCTGCTAAGCCCTGTCGGGTTTCACAACCTGGCTACCCAAGTGTTCCAATACGTCTCCGATGAGCAGTTGGAGCAGGGGGCGCTGGCGGCTATTGTCATTGTGTTGGTGGGGCTGGTGCCCTTGATTTATCTCAACCGTTCGCTGGAGCAAAACAACTGATGTCGACCCTGAGTGTCAAGCAACTCCACAGCCATTATGGCGCCCAACAGGTGCTCAAAGGGCTGAGCATTACCTTGCAAGCCGGTGAAATTGCCGCCCTGCTCGGACCCAGTGGTTGTGGTAAAACGACTCTGCTCAGAGCCATTGCCGGACTGCAGCCGGTCTCCGCCGGTGAAATTTATATCAGCGGCCGTGCAGTAACCACGGATAAGCTGCAGGTTCCGGGAGAGGAGCGTGGCGTGGGGATGATCTTTCAGGACTATGCCCTGTTTCCCCACTTGACGGTCGCACAGAATATCCTCTTTGGTGTCAAGGGATTGAACAAGGCGCAGCGCCTGAGCCGGCTCGAGGAGATGCTGGATTTGGTCAAGCTCCCGGGGCTTGCTGAACGTTATCCCCACGAGTTGTCCGGCGGTCAACAACAGAGGGTGTCGATTGCCAGGGCGCTTGCCTATGAACCTGAACTGCTGTTGTTGGATGAACCCTTCTCCAACATAGATGCCCAGGTACGCGGCGAGCTGATGCTGGAGATTCGTGCGATCCTCAAGAGCCGTAACGTCAGCGCCGTATTTGTGACCCACAGTAAGGATGAAGCCTTTGTTTTTGCCGATACCCTGGCGCTGTTTGAAGATGGAAAAATAGTGCAGCAAGGCAGTGCTGAAACTCTCTATGCCAACCCGGTCAATCGCTATGTGGCGGACTTTCTCGGCAGCGGTAATTATCTTAAGGCCCTGGTCAGCTGCGAACACTGTGTCGATACTCAAATCGGTCGACTTAAAAGCTCTTTGCCCCATGGTTTGCCACTGAACTGGCAGGGCGAGTTGTTGCTGCGGCCACAGCAGTTGGAGTTACGACCCGACGAACAGGGGCTGGCCGTGGTTACCGAGCGGCGTTTTCTGGGCAATGTTTGCCATTATGATGTGCAGCAAGAGGGCGTCATACTCGAGGTTCGTAGTCATCAGGTACAGTTTTCTCCAGGGCAGAGAGTCAGGCTGTCGGCACTGGAACATCCGTTGGTGTTGTTCGGTAATGGCTGTTAACAACAATTGTTTCATAAGTTTGCTGTGGGTGATAATTTGTTTGTCTCTGTGTTATACCAAGCAATCGGTTTGATTGAACTCATCATAGGTATTCACTGAACCCCGGACTCGCCCATGCGCCGCTCCGGGATGAGAGCGGAGGCGAGATGCATAACTACAGCAATAATAAAATGCAGGACGCACAAGGGATACGGAATATCAGCAACAACTCATGTCGTCAGCTGTTACTCGGTGTCATCGGGAGTTTGGCTGTTTTCTGCAGCACGGGAAGCATGGCGATGGACAGAATCACGGGCGCGGCCTTTGCGAGCCGCTCTGAAGTCTATGCGGTCAATGGCATGGCGGCAACCAGCCAACCACTGGCGACTCAGGTGGCGGTCGATATTCTTAAGCAAGGAGGCAGTGCCGTGGATGCCGCGATTGCCGCCAATGCCATGCTGGGGTTGGTGGAGCCTACTGGCTCTGGCATAGGCGGCGATCTTTTTGCCATTGTCTGGAGCGCCAAAGAGCAGCGGCTCTATGGGCTCAATGCGTCTGGCCGCAGTCCGGCTTCTCTGACGCTGGAGATGCTCAAGGCCAAAGGGCTTGAGCATTTGCCGCCTTATGGGCCTTTGCCCGTATCCGTGCCCGGTGCCGTGGATGGCTGGTATGAACTGCATGACAAGTTCGGCAAATTGCCCATGAAGGATAACCTGGCGCCGGCTATTCATTATGCCCGTGAAGGATTTCCGGTTTCCGAGCTCATCGCCTTCTATCTGGCTCGCAGCGGTGACAAGCTGGCCAAATACCCGGGGTTTAAAGAAACCTATATGCCAGGCGGCCGCATGCCGGCCGTCGGTGAATTGTTTCGAAACCCGGCTTTGGCAAACAGCTATGAAAAAATTGCCAAGGGGGGCCGGGACGTCTTTTACAAAGGAGAGATAGCCCGCAGTATTGCCGCCTATATGCAACAACAGGGCGGTTATCTTTCCTATGAAGATCTCGCTTCTCACAAGAGTGAGTGGGTTGAGCCTGTATCGGTTAATTATCGGGGCTATGATATCTGGGAGCTGCCGCCCAACGGCCAGGGAATAGCGGCACTGCAGATCCTTAAAACCCTGGAGCCATTTAATCTCAAGGCCATGGGGCTGGACAGCGCCGAATATGTGCATCATTTCGTGGAAGCAAAAAAGCTGGCGTTTGCCGACCGAGCCAAGTTCTACGCCGACATGGACTTTGCCAAAGTGCCGGTAGCGTCACTTATCTCCAAAGAATACAACTACGCCAGAGCCAAGCTTATCGATGCTGACAAAGCCGCCGCCAGTGTTGAGCCGGGTAATCCCAATCTTTTACACGGTGATACCATCTATCTCACTACCGCTGATAAAGAAGGCAATATGGTGTCCCTCATCCAGAGCAATTATCGTGGCATGGGCTCAGGCATGACGCCTCCGGATTTGGGATTTGTGTTGCAGGACAGGGGCCAGCTGTTTGATCTCACTCCCGGGCGTGCCAACTCCTATGCACCGGGTAAGAGACCGTTTCATACCATAATTCCGGCCTTTGTCACCAAAGATGGCAAGCCTTGGCTCAGCTTTGGCGTCATGGGGGGAGCCACCCAACCCCAGATGCACGCTCAGATCATGATTAATCTGATTGATTTTGGCCTCAACCTGCAGGAGGCGGGCGATGCTCCGAGAATACTGCATACAGGTTCCAGCCAACCGACCGGCGAGCAGATGACAGATGGCGGTTATATCAGTCTCGAGTCGGGCTTTTCCATGGAAACCCGCCGTGAGCTGATGAAAAAGGGGCATACTTTGAGTGATTCTCTCGGGGCTTTTGGTGGTTATCAGGCCATAGGCGTCAATGTTGAAAGCGGCGTTTATCGGGGAGCGTCCGAGTCCCGTAAAGACGGGCAGGCATCAGGTTATTGAAAGCAATCGGCAAAAACGTGCGTGAGCTAATTCAAATTAACGCTCAAGTTGCGGATAATAAGGCCGAAGATGAATTAATCTGAAAGGGTAGATTGCAAATGGATACACAGGTTATGCCACGGGAACAACTGGGAATCTGCGCTGAGGGAAATCTGCACAGCGTTTATCTGATGTTCAATGCCAACGAAGGCGGGGAGTCACAACTGCGTCCTTGCCTGGCCAATGTCGCCCAGTATTTGTATGAGCTGGCAGATCAGTATGCCGACAGTGCCTTTAACGCCTTTGTGGCGATTGGTGCCAACTTTTGGGATCACCTCTATCCGGGAAGCAGACCGGCTGAACTCAGGCCGTTCCCTGCTATGGAGTCGGGTAACCGGGATGCGCCGGCGATAGAGTTCGATATTTTTATTCACCTGCGTTGTGATCGCCTGGATATTCTTCATCTGGTAGCCAATGAGGTCAACGAAATGCTGGAAGGGTTGGCTGAACTGGAAGAGGAGGAGCGCGGGTTCCGCTTTATGGACAGCCGCGATCTGACCGGTTTTGTCGATGGCACAGAAAACCCCAAGGGCAGAGGCCGTCAAGCTGTAGCCCTGGTAGGTGATGAAGACGATGCATTTCGCGGCGGTAGCTACATTCATGTACAGAAATATGTCCATAATCTGAGTAAGTGGCACAGACTGCCGCAGAAAAAGCAGGAAGACATCATAGGCCGCACCAAGCAGGACAACATAGAGTACGCCTCGGAAGACAAACCGCTGACGGCACATATCAAGCGGGTAAATCTCAAGTATGACAATGGTGAGTCGATGGAGATCCTGCGTCAGAGCATGCCCTATGGTTCTGTAAAACAGCAGGGTTTGATGTTTATTTCCACCTGTAAGACACCTAACCATTTTGAAAAGATGCTTCACAGTATGGTTTTCGGTGACGGAGAAGGGCACCATGATCACCTGATGCACTTTACTCAGGCGGTAACAGGCTCCTCTTTCTTTGCCCCTTCTCTGGATTTCATGATCCAGTTTGATGATTAATAGCGCGATAAAAACAAAAACGCCCCTCATTGAAGGGCGTTTTTTTATGGCATTTTCAACTCAGTCTGTGTAATTGAACAGCGACTTCACTGTTTCCAGGGTTTCATCAATGGTCTTGATGCTGGAAGGGCAGATAAAGATAGTATCATCACCGGCGATAGTGCCCAGAATACCTTCTGGCTTGCCGATGGAGTCCAACAGCCTGGCAATTAACTGCGCCGCGCCCGGGCTGGTACGCACCACTATCATGGCTTGGTTATGATCCACATCCAATACCAGATTCTTCAGCGGGCTGCCGGCAGTAGGCACCCCTAGTTCGGCCGGTAAGCAGTAGACCATCTCCTGCTTGGCGTTACGGGTGCGCACGGCACCGAACTTGCTCAGCATGCGCGAGACTTTGGACTGGTTGATATTGGCAAAGCCTTCGGCTTGCAGTGCATTGACTATTTCACTCTGGGAGCCGAAGCGCTCCTCTTTAAGCAGAGCCTTGAAGGTTCTGATTAGCTCATCCTGATTTTTGCTTGCTTGCATCATCTTCTTCTGTCGTTATTCAGAAAATCCCGGCCATTCTGCATATCAAACGGATAAGTGTCAACAAATACCCAAGATGTCTGCATAAAAATGCAATGCAGGTCATTTGGTGGGTAAAAGAAGCCTCAGTGGGCAGTAGAAAACGCTGAAGTTAATTCAGCTTTTGATGAAACAGAGTCATATGACTAAGGGATAATTGCTATTTTTGTGACGATCCTTTAATGTTGCGCCATCACAGAATTAGATCTATGTCACACATAATTCCGAGAATTGACGGAGATAACTATGAAAGTTGCTGTACTTGGTGCTGCTGGTGGTATCGGCCAGGCTCTTGCCCTTCTGTTGAAAACCCAATTGCCTGCCGGCTCTCAGCTGTCACTCTATGATATCGCCCCCGTAACGCCTGGGGTTGCCGTGGATCTGAGTCATATCCCGACAGCAGTTGAAGTTAAAGGTTTTGCCGGTGAAGACCCAACGCCTGCACTGGAAGGTGCCGATGTGGTGCTGATTTCTGCCGGTGTTGCCCGTAAGCCGGGCATGGATCGTTCTGATCTGTTCAATATCAATGCCGGTATCGTCCGTAACCTGATTGAAAAAGTGGCCGCGACTTGTCCCAAAGCGCTGATCGGTATCATCACCAACCCAGTGAACACCACTGTGGCCATTGCTGCTGAAGTACTGAAAAAAGCCGGTGTTTACGACAAGAACCGTCTGTTCGGTGTGACGACTCTCGATGTCATCCGCTCTGAAACCTTTATCGCCGAAGCCAAAGGGCTGAACGTTGCCGATGTTAAAGTCAATGTGATTGGCGGCCACAGCGGTGTGACCATTCTGCCTCTGTTGTCTCAGGTTGAAGGTGTCAGCTTCTCTGATGAAGAAGTTGCTGCCCTGACCAAGCGTATTCAAAACGCTGGTACTGAAGTGGTTGAAGCCAAAGCCGGTGGCGGCAGCGCGACTCTGTCCATGGGCCAGGCCGCTTTCCGTTTCGGTCTGTCGCTGATCCGCGGTCTGCAGGGTGAAGCCAATGTGATCGAGTGCGCCTATGTTGATGGTGGTAGCGAGCACGCTGAATTTTTTGCCCAGCCAGTGGTACTCGGCAAGAATGGTATCGAAAAGGTTCTGCCGTATGGAGAGCTGAGTGCGTTTGAAACCAATGCCCGTGACGCCATGCTGGATACCTTGAAGGCGGATATCAAACTGGGTGTAGACTTCGTTAAGTAAGTCAACTTCAGTGAATAAAAAGGAGCGCCGCGGCGCTCCTTTTTGCTACTTGAACTTATTCTTCTCTGGCCTTGCTGGCTAGTTTCTTTGGCAAAACAGCCGAATTCTCTCCTGCTGCTCCTTTATCTGCGCCTGCCGTTCTTCTTCTGTCATCTTAATCATTTCACCGGAGGCCTCATCTTTACGTTGTAGTCTGGTGTGGGTATTGAGTACATCCAATTGGAATTTGGCCTTATCACAAATAGCCTGAGCCTGGGCCGCATCTTTCTCCTTGATCAATTTGGCCTGTTTCTCAGACTCAGTTTCCTGCACAACGTCATCTTTTCGCTGCGGCGCGACCGTGCCAATTCTGGCGGGTTGCAGATTTTGGCTGTTCAATTCGGTGGCCTGTTGCTGTGGCGGCGGCTCTTGGCTGTAGTGGGTAACGCCATTTTCATCGACCCAAGTATAGATGGGCGTTGCCGAGGCAGCGTTGGCTCCGAGTAATGCCAGCAGAGCCATAAATAGGCTGATCCTTATCATTGTCTGTTTCCGTTTCTGCAGGGTGAGCTTGTCTGAGCAAGTGTGTTATCTTTGCCGCTATAGACCTTTATTACACCATCAGGTTAAGTGTATGCAAAATTTATCCAAGCCAACAATAAAAACCCGTGGCATCTATCTGTTACCCAATCTGATGACAACGGCAGGATTGTTCTCGGGCTTCTATGCTGTTATCGCTTCCATGAATGGGCACTTTGAGGCATCGGCTATTGCTGTATTTGTTGCCATGTTATTCGATGGACTGGATGGTCGTCTGGCGCGTTTGACCAACACTCAGAGTGCCTTTGGTGCCGAGTACGACTCGATGGCAGATATGGTATCCTTCGGTATGGCTCCGGCCTTGATAGCCTATAACTGGGGGCTTTCTGAATTGGGCAAAATAGGTTGGCTGGCGGCCTTTATCTATTGCGCCGGGGCTGCCTTGCGTCTGGCGCGCTTCAATACCCAAGTAGGAGTGGCCGATAAACGTTTCTTCCAAGGGCTTGCCAGTCCGGCCGCAGCGGCTCTTATTGCTGGCAGTGTCTGGCTGGGGCAGGGCTACGGCGTCTCAGGGCATGATATAGGCATATTGGTGGCCCTGGTCACGGCCGTTGCCGGTCTGTTGATGGTGAGTAATTTCCGCTATCACTCCTTTAAAGAAGTCGATTGGCGTGGCAAGGTGAACTTCCTGGTGATCTTGCTGGTAGTGGCCGTATTTGTGGTGATCTCGGTCGAGCCTGCATTAATTCTCTGTCTGCTATTTTATCTCTATGCTCTCTCGGGGCCTGTGGTTACCATTCGCAGCGTTAGAAAACTCAAGGTGTCTCATGTCGTTGGTGATGACGATGAGGCAGATGACTGTGATGACAAAGCATCAAGTGCAGAGAACTCTCCCATTTCCCATGCTCGAGATAACAAGGATAGCGATAACAAAGAGAGCGCCGAAGAAAAAGAAGATACGGGAGATAAAGCGAGCCAAGGCAAGCTCAAGTCATGAATCTCTCTTGAAAGTGAAAACTTTGGGCTGCCACTCAAAAGGCTTTTACTCTGCAAAGCGGCAAAATATGTGCTAAACCTAGATCCCACCTCGAGTGAAATAGCCTTATGAAGACTCGTTTCACTCGGGCAACGGAACCCAACTTGCTAACTGTTCGACTCAAGGACGTAAGTTCGGGCATAGGTTTGGCATAGGTTTGGCATAGCTTCGAGCAGAGATGCGGAGGACTGAATCACTTTGACGAGCAACTCTGGTTAGTGAGCAAGTCAGCTTGCATAGCAATCTCAGTTGGTTCAAGTTACTCATCAAGATGAAAAGGGACTTTAGGGTAATATCTATGTTGCTCAAAGGTTGGTTTTGCCCTGTTGATGCCTAAATAGTGTTCGCTTGGTGTGATTCTGCAAAAATCCCCCTTGCACAAAAGTTCAGGCTCCCTATAATGCGCTCCCACTGACACGGCACAGC
>NZ_JAPEHY010000038.1:0-51688 GCF_028823715.1 Shewanella sp. K8 | reverse complement strand
TAATGTTGTCATTGATTTCTTTATGGGTTTTCTCATTTCTTAGCTTCCTTACTTTAAGAGTACCGAAGAAGCTTCCTATAACTATCGCTATGACTGCCCCATAGCCTTCAAGAGAAAACTTTAGACTCTCATCTATTTGAAAAAGGGTGTCTACAAAGAACTGATAAGCAGGGACCGAGAAGAAAAGAAAGACCGTTCCAGGAACGACTTTTCGAAGTTTCTTCAGAGTTGATAATTCCATAGTGTTTTGGCTCACATATCTTCTTTGCGATTTATGATCTCAGAACCGCAGGCATTTAACGCCGCACACAGGGGACGGCCAATAAGCGCAACGTTTTGACGGTCACAGCGACTAACGGGAGCGACTGCTGTGCCTTGTTATGCTTTAATATTGCTAAATATATACGCTGCATACAGGGTATCAATTAAACTTCTTATTAAATGCTTCTTTACTGATCTTGCGCTCCATCTGAGAATTACATTTGGGGCACATTACTTGCTTTTTACCGCCAATCGTCCATTTATAGTAGGTCTTTTTAATCGACTGACCACAAACATCACAAGAGGAAGGTTTCCCGAATATTGCGCCCAAAATAATTATTACAATTATTCCGATAACCCATTCCATGTTTCGCACTCCATAATATGACCTAATCAGCATAACAGCTGTATAGTGCGCATGCGCGTTTTAGTCCTCAGAGGAGTGTAAACGCGCATCGCCATCTGTTTGTATTAGCTGGATATAATTGAGTTTAGTCTTAATATCCCTTGCAGCTAAACGCGCATGCGCGGTTTCCAAACCTATTATCTACTCGCTGTATTTTTTAACTTTATGAATTTAATAATATTTCCTAAAATGTTACGGAAATAACGCGCAAACTTAGCTGCAAATTCCCGGCATATTGTCAGGAACGTCAATAATACTGTATAAAAAATCAGTTCTGAGGTGCTTTTCATGAGCGCCGTAAACGCTACAACCCAAGCCCTACAAAAAGCGTTAAGTAAAGCCATGGCTACCGCACGGGTGCAAACTCTGTTCGCCCCTGTATTCCGCTGAAAACGGAAAAATGCTATTGCTTTCCGCCTTAAGCTTAAGGAAGTGCTAAATTCAAGCTATTGAATTGGTTATACAATAGCTAGCATTGGATGTGAAAACAATTAGCCAAAGGTCAAGTTTTTGACAAAGACTACAAAACCCTGTTGCATTCTTCCCTGTTTTCAACGGTCACAGTCCCACCTAGTACTGGCCGAGCTTCCGGCCACGGTGTAGCCAATCACCTGCAGTGCGCCTTTCGCACAGGCGAACCAGGGATGGTGAGCTGGCCGTTAAACAGGGAAGTTGTTGTGAACCCGTCCATGTAGCCTCGACGAAAACGTCCCTGTTTTCGACGGTCACAGTTCCGCCTGTGCCTGAAAATGAGGTGTATGCCTGCAGATCTTTCAAATAGTTCAAGTTACTCAGGGCTAACAGAATTGCACTAATTCCCCCCTCGGTGTCGCCGAAAGCCGTTGGCGCAAATAACGTGGCTGAGGCATGGATGCCGAAGCAGCGCCAGTCGAATCAGGGATGAGCGTCTGAAGCGGTAGTTATTTGCGCCATTAGGCCGAGGGGCTTTCGACACCGTGTGGGGGCGGCAAGGGAGATCCAAGAGGGGATTGCTGCAGATCCTCTCTTGGTCGGGTGTGGGGCGAAGCTCCACGACTTTAGGCCGCTGGCACAGCGGCTATCATAGCTTCCAGCTAAAAGTTCCTAAATTAGTACTGGCCGAGCTTCCGGCCACGGTGTAGCCAATCACCTGCGGTGCGCCTTTCGCACAGGCGCTCCTGTGACTCGGCGAGAGTTGCATAGCAACATGCTTTCGAGCGCGAACCAGGGATGGTGAGCTGGCCGTTAAACAGGGAAGTTGTTGTGAGTACGTCCCTGTAAGCTCTGCCTCGCCATCCCTGGCTCGGAAGGTCACAGTTCCGCCTGTGCCTGGAAATGAGGTGTATGTCTGTAGAAATATAGGCAATTTTAAGCAACGTTATTTTTGCAGAATTGCACCAATTCCCCTTCGGAGCCGCCGCTGGCGTTGTTGCAAAGTGGCGTAGCCTAGACAGGTGAGTTGACGCAGTGCACAAATGGGGCTTATTCGCAGCTTCCTTATTCGCACCTTCAGCCCCTTTGTTTTTTGATTGGTTTTCTTGAGATTAAGCCAAGATTATTTCCATTTATCTCTGAGGAACTCAGGCTCCATATATTCGTCGGGATAACGTCTCTTGCTGTCCCGGCGGCGTTGTTTGACCCGTTTGTTCTTTTGCTTACCTCTGACATGATCTCCCCATGGAGCATCGTTGTCGTCGAAATCATAGTGGTTTGACATGATCCATTTCCAATAACACAGTGCATATAGGTTGCACCGCTCCTTTTTACCTAAAGCGCCGGTCAAGCTAAAGTGAGAAATTTAGCGTCTCAAGGTAAAAATTATTGCATGTCTGTCCACGGTTATCTTCAGGCATAAACCTGACTCTTGCTAGCCTTGTTTACGAAAACGAACAACAAACATCCCATCTGCATTGGCTTCAAAGGGCCAAATCGTCAAATACTGCGTCTGTTCACCGCTGAATGGGTGGCTGAGCGTTTCCAGAGTAAACTCGGTCCGCTTGGTCAGGAAGGCATCGACCACCTGGCGGTTTTCGCTGTCCGCCAGGGAGCAGGTGGCGTAAACCAAGGTGCCACCTGGCTTGATTGCATCGCAGGCGCGGCTGAGTATGTCGAACTGCAGCGCGGGTTTATCGCTGATGGCCTGGCTGTCATCCAGCCAGCGCATGTCCGGATTTCGGCGCCAGGTGCCGGTGCAGCTGCAGGGGGCATCGACCAACACGCCGTCGAAGGCTTCTCTGGCAACCGGCAGGGCATCGCTGCGCCAAGGCGCAACCTTGATGTTGAAACCGGCGCGTTTGGCACGCTTTTCCAGTTCATTGAGCGCAGCCGGGCGGATATCCGAGGCGGTAATAGTGCCAAAAACGCCTTTGGCGGCGCTATCTTGCTGCATCAGCGAGCTGAGTTGCAGGCTCTTGCCACCTGCGCCGGAGCAGGCGTCCCACCAGTTTTCGCCAGCTCTTGGGGCGCAAACCTGGCCTATGACCTGGGAGGCCAGATCCTGCACTTCAATAAAACCTTCTTTATAGAGTCTGATTTCATTGAGATTGATACTCTTGCTGCCAAGGCTGATGGCGTCATTGAAGACGGGCGCGGCGCTTGCGTCGACTCCGGCGCTTCTGAGTTCGGCCAGGGCCTTGGACAGCGGCATATTTTGCACCCTGGCCCAGATAGGCGGGCGACTGCAAAGCGCGTCTATCAGCAGCTCTTCCCGGGCCTCTGGCAGCGGCGCCACGGCCTGCCAGAACCAGTCCGGCGCCAGGTCTCTTGCCAAGACATGTTGGCCAGAGACCTTGAATACCAATGCGGCGGCGGCTTTGGGGGCCAGAGCCTGCTCAGGCAGGGCGAATGACTTGCCCGCTTGTTGCTGCCAGGCACTGATAATGTCCGTCCAAGGGTGAGCTTCTATTGCCGCCGCCAATGCCAGGCGCTGAAACCACAGGCTTTGCTCATCGATAGCTTCAAGTTGTCGCAACCAACCCCACCAACGAAACAGGGCAAACAGGGTCTCCCGAATGACTCTTCTGTCTTTGGAGCCGTGTTTCTTGTTGCTGCGGAAATAGTTCGCCAGCACCCGATCGGCACTCTGACGACTGTCGAGGATTTCGGTGAACAGTGTGTTGATGGTGTTGGCATAACTGGCGGCACGTTTTTGGGCCGGAGTCAGTGAAGGGCTTGGCGCGGTCAAAGGTTTCTCTGCATCAAGTAGGGATAGCAATGGCGCCAATATTAACAGAAGTGCCGTGGCCTGTCCCCGGCACCTTGTTTTGCTAATGTTTAACTAATGTTTACCACACTGCTCAGACTTAGCGGGTAACCATTTGCGCTATCTGTTTGGCCCGGTCTTCATCACTCAACTGGTCCCTGGACTCTGGGGTGACTATGCCTTTTTGACAGGCCGGGCGCTGGGCCAGCGTATCCAGCCAACGTTGCAGATGAGGCAGGCCTTGAATATCTATGCCGCTCCAGTCGTAGATCCGCACCCAGGGCCAGGTGGCCATATCGGCTATGCTGTACTCATCACCGGCCAGATAGGCATGTTTGGCCAACTGATTATCCATCACCTCAAACAGGCGCCGGCCCTCTTTTTGATAACGCTCTATCGCGGCCGGGATCTTCTCCGGAAAATAGCGGTAGAACACATTGGCTTGTCCCATCATGGGGCCTACGCCGCCCATCTGGAACATCAGCCATTGGATGACCTTGGAGCGATTCTTGGCATCAACAGGTAAGAATTTCCCCGTTTTTTCAGCCAAGTAAAGCAAGATGGCACCGGATTCAAACACCACGAAATCATCGTTATCCCTGTCTATGATGGCCGGGATCCGGCCGTTGGGATTGATGGCTAAAAACTCGGGCTGTTTCTGTTCATGGGCACTGAGGTCCAGATGGTGTACCCGGTAGGGCAAACCCATCTCTTCCAGGGCTATACTGATTTTAAAGCCGTTGGGTGTGGCGGCGGTATAGAGTTCAATCATGTGTGTCTCCTAGATTTTATCCTTGCTTTTATCCTTGTTTTGGCTGGCTTATTGCCTGGCGTTGTCCGGTTTGCTCATACCAGCTCTGCAGTACAGGGAAAGGCTGCAGTGAAATCTGCAGATTTTTGATGAATCCCAATAAGATATAGGCGGTAATATCGGCAATGGAGTAGTTTTCACCGGCCAGATAAGGGGATTCACTCAGGCGCTGCTCCAGCAGAGGCAGGAAAGATTCCAGACGCTTGCGGGATTCTTCGCCCCAGGCTTGAATGCAGGTTTCCCGGTCGCTGTAGATGCCGCTGATATTGCGAAATGCCTGAAAGGCAGGTAACAACCCCTGCAGTTCAACGATGCGCTGCCACATCTCCACCTTTGCTCGCTCCAGCGGCGTGCTACCAAAGAGCTTGAGCTCGGTAGGGAACAGCTCGTCGAGATAACGACAGATGGCCACAGACTCGCACAGATAACTGCCATCATCCAGCTCCAGCAGCGGAATGCGGCCATTGAGACTCTTGGCCTTGAATTCGGCCGAGAGATTTTCTCCGCCGCGAAGATCGACGTTTACCCGCTCGATATCTATGCCTTTCTCCGCCATGAAAATACTGACTCTGCGGGCACTTGGGGTAGGTCCGAGTTCATACAGCTTCATCTATCTTTCTCCATCTGTCTTGGGCCGTTTTGCCCCTGTATGAGGGAAGGTGCGAACAAGTCCTCGCGGCACTCTGGCTTACACAGCAATTGGCATTCAAGGCATCTGACTGAAGGCATGCCGGGGCCTGTCGAAGTCGGATAACGCAGAGAGCCGATTGTTGTGCAAGCCCCGAAGGGCGTGGCTTACAAGCCTGCCTGCTGTGTTGTGCTTCTTGCAAAGGACTAGGGCCATTTGCTGCGAGCCACGCCTTGCATCCAGGCTTGTAAGCCGACGCAGAGCACGCATGGGACTTGTTCGCACCTTCCTTAGTTATTTTCCCTGGCTTGGCTGTCAGGAAAATGTATTCAAATCTTTTTCGGAACGATCGTTTAGGTTAGACTTTAGGGGATATCAGAACGATCAGTCAAGAATTAATTTGGCTAAATATACAGCACGTCATTCGCTGGAAACGCTTGGGAGCAGTATGGCAAGAAGTTGCAATTTTGACCGGGAAGATAAGCTGAAATTGGCAATGGAGCTCTTTTGGCAAAAGGGTTATGCCGCCACCTCAGTAGCGGATCTGGTCGAGCATCTGGGGATCAACAGATTCAGTCTCTATAACACCTATGGCGACAAGCTGAATCTGTACCGGGAGGCGCTGCGTCTGTATCTGCAGCAAAACTCTTTGCCAGCGCTCGACAGCCTGCGTGCCGAAGGCGCAGGGTTACAGCAGGTAATTGATTACCTTGAACAGTTTGTGGCCCTGCAGCGAGAGCAAAAATACGGCTGTTTCCTGCAAAATGCGCTGCTGGAGATGAGCCTGGAGGATGCTGTCGTACAGCAAGAGAGTCGGCACTTGTTTGACTCCATCAAGGAGGCGTTTGCCAAGGCGTTGACCCACGCCAGAGAGCGCGGCGAGCTTAACAGCGACAATACCGAGGCGCTCGCAGCCTGGTTACTGCTGCAACTGCAGGGAATTCGGGTGCTCGGCAAGGCCGGTTTGCATCAGGAGTTGCAGCAGGCACTGAGTGTGATGCGCGCTCAGCTTGGACGTTGAGCCAGATTGTACCTGGGCGGTTTAAGCCCGGGTACGGCAATCAATAATCCAGGAACAGACATCAATAATCCAAGTCCAGGGCGAAACACAGATAACGCATCAACGCCTGGGTGTGTTGGAACTCACTGGCACAGAAGTCGACAAAATCGCTGCGACAAACCTGCTCTTTTGTCAGCATCTTAAGCGCCACATAGTCTTTGCGTTTCAACTCGTTTATCAATGGGTGGCTTTTATCGAACCCCTTGGGGGGCCGCACCAGGCTGTCACCGTCCATCGTAAACCCCTGGCGCTGTAATTCCTCCAACGCCTTGCTGTAGGCGCGTGGGTTGTCGTCGATACATTGCCTGATGGCGCCGAGCACCTTGGATTCGGGGCGCCAGATCCCGGCAGCGATAAAGCAGCCATCGTTGGCCAGATGCAGATACAACCCGGGAGCGTGAACATCCTTACCCTGAAAATGGCGAAACTGGATCCCGACATTGAGCTTGTAGGGCGACTTGTCGTGACCAAAGCGAGTGTCCCGCTGTGGTCGCATCAAACTGCCTCCGACCTTCTTGGCGACCGCCGTCAATCTGGGAGACAAGGCCTGAATAGGCTGCTGCATCTGTTCAATAAATGTCAGTGCCGGCCCCCTGAGCAGGGTTTCATATTCGTCCTGATGTTGCTTGAACCAGGCTCTGTCGTTGTTGTTTTCCAGCCGGGTCAGAAAGGCAAAACCTTGTTCGCTGAAGCTCATCTTTGTTCTCCATTTTCTTCACGGCGATATCTCAGGTGAAAGCCTGTTGTGAGTCAAGCGGTTTTACATTTTTAAAACAAAGATAACCAAATTGGATCCTGTGTAAATATCGGTGAGAATAATTCTCATTTGTCAGCTTGATTCTTATAATGCCGCCTTATTTTTAAGGGGAGATGATAGATGACAAGCGAACAATCCCGGCGAATGGCGCCGAGCGGCAAGCTGCCATTACTGCTGTGTGCCTTGGCGCCCTGGCCCTTGCTGGCCGCCACTTCTCAGCCGTCCAAGAGTGGTAGCAGTGTGCTGGGTGAGCCTAAGGTGGAAGCGATAGAGATCATAGAGGTGCGTGGCCAGCCTTTTCGTCGGGAACTGACGCTGACCCGTCCGGGCGAAGCCTTGGTGACATTGGAGGACATAGAGGAGCAACAGGCGGGAAACTTTGCCGAAGTGCTGGACACTGTGCCCGGCATCACTCTTGATGGCGGCCCCCGCAGCGGTGGTGAGAAAATCAATGTCTGGGGCTTTGGTGAGACAGAAGATCTCAATGTCTATGTCGACAACGCCCCGGTCGGGTTTGAACAGTATCGCTACGGCTCTTTCTTTATCGACCCGGATATGGTCAAGCGAATTGAGGTGATCAAGGGCGCCCACGATCCCCGCTCCGGCAATGGTGGTTTCGGTGGCTCCATGTATGTGGTGACCAAGAGTGCCGATGATTTTCTGGATTACGGCAAAAACTTGGGTGCCAGAGTCAAGGCCAGCTATGCCGATAATAACGGCTTGGAGACTTACACAGGTACGCTTTATGGCCGCTTGAACTCAGGGCTGTCGGCACTTGTTAACTACAGCTATAAAGATGCCGGCGATCTTGAGCTGGGCAACGGCCAGGTGTTTCGTTTCTCAGGCTATCGGCAAAACAACCTCCTGGCCAAGCTGGATTATGAGCTAGGGGCGCATAAGTTGTCTGTGAGCTATACCTCCTACGATGATGAAGGCCGTAAACCCTGGGCCAACCGTCGCGGCGAAATGCCCACTGTATCTGAGTTCAATATCAAAAAGTACGGCTCTTTTGAGGCGGCAGAATACGCCAATACCGCCCTCAACAGTTACAAAGACCGCACAGTTTCACTCAACTACCGTTATACACCGGCCAGTCCGCTGTGGGATCTGCAATTGGCGCTGTCCAGCAGCAGTAACGACAGGCACTGGGTAAGGCCCCAGATAGCCTTCGATAAGATGTTTGTTTCTGTGGGTAACTTTGGCCACGAGTCTTGGCTCGAATACGACAGGGACTTTATCGATATCAACAACACCAGCCAGTTGGGTGACCACTTGCTGACTGTGGGGCTGCAGTACCGCTCGCTCGATCGCCGCTCACTGGTATTCAACAAGAGTTATCAGAACAAGGCGGAGAAAAACTTCGGCCTGTACACGCCTTACTACCAGCCTGGAGGTCGCCAGGATACCTACGCCTTTTATATCAGCGACAGCATTGCCCTGACGGATAACCTCATTCTAAAACCATCGCTGCGTTTCGACAGTATTTACAGCATAGGCCATGGCAATCTGGCGCCGGATTACAACGACCCCAGTGTCGGCCATGATTTTTCCTCTACCCGCCACAGCGGTTGGTCGCCAAGACTTGGGCTGGAATACCGTCTCGGTGATGTCAGTTTCCTGACCCTGGACTATGCCTACAGCCTGCAAGCACCTGTGGTGGATGAGATTTATGCGGTGCAATATGCCAAGGCCAGTAGTGCTCAGGCGACCAGTCGCGGGGTAGATGTCGAGCGGCTGCACGCCTACAAGCTTGGGCTGAGCAGCGCCTTTGATGGGGTCTTCGCCGGCGATGACAGGCTCTCGACCCAACTGACTCTGTATTGGAATCAGGGAAAACAGGATATCGCCCAGCGCAAAGGGCTCTGGGTCGACAAGAGTCAGCCATTTGAGAGCGGCTATGTGAATCTCGACGGCTACCATATCTACGGTGGCGACTTCGAGGCTCAATACCGTTGGCACGATTGGTTTGCCGACTATACGGCTTCCTATACCCGAGGCAAGCACAGCGGCAGCCTGCGTGACAGCAGTGGCAGGGATGAAAACCTGGCGGACATTCCTCCGCTTAATATGCGTCTGCACCTGGGGTATTACCTGACTCCCGAGCTGTCACTCTCCTGGCGTGGCAGTTGGTATGATGCGCAGCAGAAGGTGCCGGATGAGGGCCTGTTTGTCAGCGACAGACCCAGCCAGGCCTATTTTCTGCAAGACTTGTATCTTGCCTTCCAGCCGGAAGATATGTTGCAGGGGCTTGAGCTGAGGCTGGCGCTGCGTAACCTGACCAACCAGTATTACAGTCCGCATCTGGCCGATGGCATTGCGGCTCAGGGACGGGACATTCGCCTCAGTCTGGCGTACCAGTTCTGATAAAACCCCAGTTATTTTGTGCTTTTGTGAGCTGCAAACCTGATCAAGCTCTGATTTTGCGGCATAATGTGCGTTTTGCCTGACCGAAGAATATTAGTAATGACTTCAGAAACTGAACTGCAAAGCCGCTGTGGCGGGAAATGTGAACTCTGTGGAGCCGAAGGCGCTCTGTCTGTCTACGATCTGCCTCACTCGGGTGATCGCACCGACGGCGACATCATGATCTGCGCTACCTGTGAAGGTCAGATTGCCGCCCCGGACACCATGGATGTTAACCACTGGCGTTGCCTGAACGACAGTATGTGGAGTCAGGTTCCTGCCGTACAGGTAATGGCTTACCGCATGCTCAAGCGCCTCAGTGGCGAAGGTTGGGCCCAGGATCTGCTGGATATGCTTTATCTGGAAGAGGATCTCAAAGCCTGGGGCGATGCCGAGTCTCTGGCGGCCGACAGCGATGATTCGGCGCCGACACTGGACAGCAATGGTACTCAGTTGGCCGCCGGTGATACCGTAGTGATTATTAAAGATCTCAACGTGAAGGGCACCAGCTTTGTGGCCAAGCGCGGCACCGCCGTGCGTAACATAGCTCTGACCAACAACCCTGAGCATATCGAAGGCCGGGTCAATGGTACCCGCATCGTTATCCTGAGCTGCTATGTGAAGAAATCTTAAGCGGAGCTGTTCGCTTCTTCGCTGATTAATTCAGTTAAAAAAACGCCGCAGAGATCGATTTCTGCGGCGTTTTTCATTTCAGGGCTTGGGATTTGTCGCACGCTGGAATATGATTCCTTGTTAAGAATCTTGTTATCGAGATAATT
The DNA here is from genome assembly GCF_028823715.1 of Shewanella sp. K8. Taxonomy (NCBI): domain Bacteria; kingdom Pseudomonadati; phylum Pseudomonadota; class Gammaproteobacteria; order Alteromonadales; family Shewanellaceae; genus Shewanella; species Shewanella sp. K8. The sequence continues at coordinate 41,402 of NZ_JAPEHY010000038.1, read as the reverse complement.
ATGTCGCAGGAAGAGCTGAAAACACAAACCCACAAGCCACAAGCCCACAAACCACAAGCCAAAGATATCAAGGATGGCGTAGACACCATAGTCAGTCAGTGGCTGGCCGCCGGTGTTACTGACGATCTGCAACCGATGGAAGTCTTTGGTCGCCTGGCCAGAATACATAAGCATATAGAAACCGAAATCCTTCGCTGCCATGGCGAGTTCGGTCTGCGTCAGGGGGAGTTTGATGTGCTGGCAACCTTGCGTCGCAGCGGTGAGCCTTACACTCTGACCCCGGGGCAATTGCACCAGAGCATGATGCTGACCTCAGGCGCCATGACCAGCCGTTTGGATAAGCTGGAGCAGAAAGGGCTCATCTGCCGCAGTCACTGTACCGAAGACCGTCGGGCGGTGAATGTACAGCTTACTGCCGAAGGCAAGGCCAAGGTAGAGGCCGCACTGCCGGCCCATATGGCGGCTCAGCAGCAGTTGCTTAAAGGGATCTCGGTCAAAGACAGGCAGAAACTGGCTGCGCTGCTCAAGGGCTGGCTGGGTGAACTTGAGTCCTGAGCCTGATGAGCTTCCGGTGCAGACGACCGCGATGATCCGCCCCGGCAAGCCGGGGATTAAAAGCAAGCTGGCCTTTAAGTGACTTCAATCCTCCAGAGGGTGCAGATCCGCCACCAGATAGACCAAACACAAGCTGTTCAGTGGCATTACAGGGTTACTCCAGATCATCCGGGTGTGGCGTCCGGCTTCACCGAATACCGCCAGCAGCAGATCCGAGGCACCATCCAAGGCTCTGGGGTGGTCGAAAAAGCCGTCGGCCACATTGAGCACTCCCTCGAGGCGGATAATCTGTTTTATTCGTGAGAGGTTTCCCAACGCCTGTTGCAATTGGGCTATGGCGTTGAGCGCCGCCAACTGACAGGCGGCATAGCCATCCGACAATTGCAGATCTACCCCTAGCCGACCCTGATACTTTATCTTGCCATCTTCAAAGGGAAACTGGCCTGAGGTCAGTAGTTGATGGCCGCTGATCACTACAGGCTCGTAGTTGCCGAGCGCCGAAGCGACCCGGGGCAGACTCATTCCCAGGGCGTTGAGCCGCTGCTCAGGTGTGTCATGCATCATGGTTCGATTCCTCACAGGTTTGACGACGCCAAAGGGGAGACAGCCATTGGGACAGGATAACCGGATGAGCACTCAGCCAACGTCCGGCAGCTTCTTCTGCGCTAAGGCCTTCGCGGTTGATGGCATAGTCCAGCTCGGCAATGTCCCTATTGAGCATCCGAATATTATCCAGCACCCGCAGCTGAGCCTGAGTAAAGTGACCGGCGGCATTTTCTGCCAGCAAGAGTACGGCGCGATCTTTGCCACCCAGCAGACCTTTGGGATCCTTGAGTTCCCGTATCTTGTATTTATGATGCAAAAACTGGGGTTGCCACAGGGGCACCACGGCCCAGGCCTTGTGTTGCAGTGCATCCTCAAAGGCGTCGAAACATTGCTGCTCAGTGCCGGTATGGAACTCATAGCCGGCCTGTTGCAGACCATAATCCTGCATCATCTGTTTTGAGAAACGGCTGATGCCGGCACCCGGGCCAATGCCTTGAATGTGGCGGCGCATTTTCTCCAACACGCCTGGGCGCAGCAGATCCGTCACCGAATCCACTTGCTCTTGCGGCACATATTCTGGCACGCCCCAGAGGGCATAGGGTTCATAATGCAGCCCCAGTTCCCGCACTTCTAGATTTTGCCTGACCTTATCCAGATAGATGCCGTGGCTGTGGGGTAACCAGGCGGAGCAGAGCAGATCAAGCTCGCCCCGGCCCAGGGCGTCGAAGTTGGCCTGATGATCGGCAAAACTCAATTGCACCGATTTACCCATGATATCCAGCACATGGACAACAATGGCGGCAGTGGCCCGGTGAAAGCTGAGATTGGTGACTCCCAGCCGCAGCGGCGTTTCCTTTGATGCTGAAGAGACTGCTTGGTTTGGTATCGGGTTTGGCATGGGGTTTCTCCTGTCAATGGTATGGCCGTTAGGATCAGCGAAATCTCAGCTTGGGCATGGCTTCTCCCAGGACCTTATTGTCCGGTGAGAAGGGAAAAATCATCTCGACGGTAATGCCGTTGGGGTCTTCCAGAAACAGTTGATGTTCAAGAATTTCAGGGACCTGCCGCTCACGAAAACGCAGTTCAAGTTCAAGCAGTTTGTGCTGCATGGCACTTAGGTCTGCGCCGCGAAAGGCCAGATGATCCACGACGCCGGAGCCATTGGTGCTGCGCCTTTGTCCCAGGTAGGCCTCGAGTGCCGGGTTTTGCTCGGCGGCCACCAGATGCAGCACAGGTTTGTCTGCGGCATACAACCAATAGCCCGGAAAGGCGAACGCAGGGCGGTAGCCCTCGCTCAAGCCGACAACCCGGCAGTAGAAATCACGGGTCTGCTGCAGCTTACTGCTGCGCAGCGTGTAGTGATCCAATCCCTGAATATTCATGATGGACTCCTTGGTTTCAGTTTCCTGCTACACCAGCGCTCAAAGGTTTGAAGCGGAAGATGTAGTAAGGGGGTTGGTTTTCGGCCTTGCCATCGTTCAGTGGCGCAGACAGCGGCAGCTGTGCGGCGGCGCTGTAGAGGAAGCCATCGGCACCCAGGCTGACACCGTCTGGCCAGATCATTCTCGGATCTGCGGCAAAGGGGCGATACTCACGACTGCTTGCCGGAATAATGCCGATACGGCGCTCGCCGACTTCGGTGAGATAGAGATTGCCGTCGACATCTATGCTCAGGCCGCCGTTATTGGGTTTGCGGGCCCAAAACTGCACCTGATTGGCCAGCACGCTTGCCGGCAGGGAAGGATTGGCCAACGCCAACATGGGGATCCGGTACAGCTCCCCCTTGTTGAGCGGGGCAAAGTAGAGCCACTCTTCATCTTTATCCATGGCAATACCATCGACGCCCACATAAACGGGAATCGATTTCTGCCCGGCTGTGCCGGCATCTATCACTATCGGGCGCTTGGTGTCGGGCATCACGCTCGGATGGCCCTGCAGTACCCGGCGGCTCTGGCCTGTTTTGAGATCTACCACTACCAGAGCAGCCTTGTCGCCCACAGGCCCGGTGGCAATGCCTTCATCGGCGATAACAATCAACTGATGCTTGGGGGATATCAGTAAGTCATTGTGCTGCGACTCCGGCAGGGATACAGGTGATGGCAAGTGGATAATCCGCTCCAGCTTGTCGGTATTGCTGTTCCAGGCCACCAGTTTCGGGATGACTCTGGGGCTGGCCTGGCCCGAGTCCAGCAACCAGACAATGCCGTTGGCATCGGTACGCAGACCAAGAACCCAGTTGAGGCAGGTATCGGGATCTTTCTGGCTGCCGTCGGCGCGAACACAGCCTTGCCAGTCGCGGTTTGGAAATGGTTTGCTGCTGCCATCGGCGAGGATTTCCGCCACCTTGGTTTCAGGCTCGTAAAAGGGGTGAAAACTCACCAACATACGCCCGCTAGGCGTGAAGCTGATACCACCGACAGCCTGCTCTGTAGTGCGGTAAACCTGAACTTGGCTCTCAGAGAATTGCGAAGCGGGTGCCGCGGCGGCTGAGATACCAAAGGAGGCCAGTGCGCCGGCCAGTAGGGTAGACAGAGTCAGGAGTTTCATCGGGTTGACTCCTTTCTTGGGCCGGCCAGCAGCACGAGTTCGCTCTTGGCCAGAGTGTGTTGCCAGAGGAAGAAGCCGGTCAGCGCCGCCGAATAGTCGGGTTTTACCGGCAGTTTGGCCACATCCAGCGCATGGACTGTCCACTTGTATCTGTGCTGACGTCCCTCGGGTGGGCAAGGGCCGAAGAAACCGGGTTTTCCCAGATCTGTGTTTGACTCAATGGCGCCTTCCGGTAAGGGGCCGCCATCTTTGCCGCCTGGCAGGCTGTGGACATTGGCGGGAATGTCATATACCACCCTGTGCCAGAAGCCTGAACCAGTGGGAGCATCCTGATCGTAAAAGGTGATGGCAAAACTCTTGGTTCCTGCCGGCGCATTTTGCCAGTCCAGCCTGGGCGCCAGGTTGGCACCGCTGCAACCGAATTGGTTCCAGTAGTAGTCTGCCGGTATGACTTGATTGGCCGTTAATGAGCTTTTCAGTTGTAAATCTGCGCCATGGGCCAAGGGTTGTAATGCCAGAGCACCAAGCCCCAAAAGGTATCCGATACCGTATTTCATGGTGTAATATCCTTTAAATTAACGTGAATTTGGTTGATTGGCGTTATCATAGAGAAAAGCTTTCCTGGGATAAGCAGGCAGCCGTTGGCTTTAGTTTCAAAAATTTTTTGAAAAAGGCGGTTTTGACTGAACCCGGGCTGACAGGAATTCAGATCCCGGCTGCGGCCATTAGGCTTTGGGGTTAAGGTAAGTCTGTGTGCCGATATGGCCGGGTTTGTGTGTTAACGGGATGGATTATGAAGCTGTTTATTCGTGTGGCTGTAGTGTTGGGGCTGGTGTTTCTGGCGGTGATCGCTCTTGGGATCTACAGGTTCAACTTCACCGAGGATGACCTCTATGTCAGGGAAAACGATATGGTGCGTCCACTGGCTGAATTCGATGGCGGGGCCAAGGGGGTGATGAAGCGGCTGTTCAGTCTGGATACCCGTGAACAGTTCAGGATCCGTTTGCCGGACAGCAACAAGTCAGTCACTCTTACCGGCTTTAAGGAAGAGCAGCATCTGGCGTTTGGCGAATATCAGGATGAAGTGGTTCGTGGGGAGGTGTTGCTCGATTACCGTAAGCTGACCCCTTTAAACTTGCCCGGCAATGCCGAATCCATGCAGTTTGTTGTTCCGTTCGCGGTGACAACCCAGGGCTCAGGTGTGTTCTGGTACCTGGGCATGTTCAGATTCGACTATCAAACCGGCGCCATTGCGCATCTGGCCAGCCAGTTTCTCGGCGACCGGATTGAGATTGAAGCCATTACCCCCAAAGAGCCGTTCGACCCGCCTTATAGCGTGACTCTGGCGCTGAAGACCCGCACCCAGGAGCAATCCATGGCCGAAGCGCCGGGCGAGTATATGGAACGCACTTTCTTTGTGACGCTTACCTCGATTCTGCCGTCTTCTTCCCAATAGGCGCCCGACTGAATGAGCCATGAATCTATGTCTCATCAGGCCGCTTTTCAGGCGCTGACAGACTTTTTCCTTGAGTTGGGGCTTGAACCCAGTGCTTTGGCGCCACTCTTGGATAAGGCTCAGTTGAAAAGTTGTCAGGCAGGTGAGGTGCTGCTGGCACAAGGTGGCAAACAGCAGTCGGGCTTTTTATTGCTCAATGGTCTGCTGCGGGCCTGCCACTATCTGAGTGATGGGCAGCAGCGCTGCAAAGAGTTCTATTTCCCTGGCGAATTTTGTCTGCTTTACAGCAGTTTTCTCAGTGCTGAGCCTGCCCGTTATCAACTTGAGGCACTGGAAAACAGCACTCTGGTGGTTGTGCCCCTGAACCTGTTTGAGCTTGGCGGGTTTCAGCGCGCCGAGCTTTCATTGCTGCGTGCCCAGCTGCGCTACAAGGAGCAGAAAGAAGCTTTTCTATTGCTCAAGTCGCCAGAGCAGCGCTACCTGTGGTTAAAAAATCACTGGCCACACTGGATAAGCGCCCTGAGCCAGGTGCAGTTGGCCAACTATATCGGCATCACCCCTGAGAGTCTCAGCCGCATTCGCCGGCGTCTTAACCTAAGTTAATGCCATCGCCTCAATGGCACAGCACAATAGCGGCCGGTTTCAATCTTCCGGGATACTGTGTTGTCCATTTTTGTTATTTCACAGCTGTTGGTCACTCTGGCGCTGTTTAGCGATCTTTTGTCATTCCAGTTCAGGCATAGGCGCGCCGTGCTCGCTTGTCTGGTGGTGTCGGGCCTGCTGATCTCAGCGCATTTTATCTTGCTCGACCACTGGAGCCCGGCCATTTTAATGTTGGTTGCCAGTGTCAGATTCTTTGTCAGTATCTTCACCGTTGACAGACGTCTGATGTGGCTGTTTATGGCCGCTTCGGTCACGGCCGTGGCCCTGAGTTTCAATCAATGGCTCGATCTTTTGAGTCTGGCCGGCAGTTTGTTGCAGACCAGGGCGGCCTTTTGCCGTGATGACAAGAGATTAAGGGAGCTGATGTTTTTCGGCAGCGGTTGCTGGCTGCTGAATAACATCCTGTTGGGTTCGCCGATGGCGGTATTGATGGAGTCTGTGTTTATCGGCAGCAATCTGTTGGGATACTACCGTTTCTATCTGCGCCGCAAAGGCTCTGCGCCCGTACAAGGGGGCTAATTCATGCGCGCCTTGCCACCGATAATCTTGAATGCAGGCACGCCGCGGATCAGTGCCTGACGGGCGAAGACCTGGCCGCAGCCGGGGCAGGTACAGGGCGTTTGCGTATGATCTGTCAGGATCCGTTCGACAAAACATTTAACCAAGGCGCCTTTGCCGCCCTTTCGATATTTGAACAGTTTTGCCTTGCAGCCGCAGCAGATGATTTCCACCGTCTGTTGCGGTCCTTTTTTATTGGGCTTACTCACTTGCCCGGCAGTTCGGTTTCCAGCTCAATATCAGTGCAGCCTTTGGGGCAGCGGATGCTGGCAAGCTCTGAGGTGGATTTTGCCGATGGCAAGGTGGCACTCAAGGCTTGTTGGCATTTAGGGCAGGGCACTTTTTTACCGGCCAGCAGTTGTTTGATCAGATTCTTCTGCGCCTTGAAGGACTGGGCGCTGCTTTGGTTGATATTGGAAAAGTCGGCGGATTGAGCTGTCATAGGCAGTATCTGAATTCGTCTGTTACGGGTAAGTAAGTCTGCAGCGATTATAGCCTTGCCGGCGTGGCAAATAAAAGAGGGGCGCCTGGCGCCCCCCTTTATCAATGCAGCTTGAGGTGGGGATGGATTATCCGGGTTATCCCCTTGGCAAACATCAGCAGGGTGCCCTTGACCACGCCGTGCAGCTCTATCAAATGGCGGCGATAGAGAGAGGTATAAACAAATCTGGCTATCTTGCCTTCGACCATGACGCCTCCGCCAATGAAAGACATCAGGTTGCCGACCGTGTGGAAGCGTGACAGGTTCACCAGTGAACCGAGATCCTTGTAAAGGTACTCTTTCGAGGGAGTCTTGCCGCTGAGCATGGCTATGATGTTATCCGCTGTCATCAAGGCCATCTGCCTGGCGGCTTGGCCCCTTGGCGGCACCCAGCTGCCGTCCGGCTGCGGACAAGCGGCACAGTCCCCAATGGCAAAGATATGCTCATCCAGCGTGGTTTGGGCATTGGGTTTGACCAGCAGTTGATGGATATGATTGCTTTCCAGGCCGCCAATGCCGTGGAGAAACTCAGGCGCCTTGACCCCGGTGGACCAGATCACCATATCACTCGGGATCTCTTCGCCTTCACTGGTTGTCAACGCCTTGGCCGTCACCTGGGTGATACGGGTATTGGTCATCACCCGGACTCCCAGAGTGCTCAGCTCTCTGGCGACTGCGGCCGAGATCTCTTCCTTTTCCACCTTGGGCAGTATTCGTTTGTCGGCCTCAATCAGGGTGACTTCCAACAGGCTGGTATCTATCTTGTAGCCAAAGCCCTTGAGCTGATCCACTGCGTGATGCATTTCGGCCGACATCTCCACCCCGGTGGCACCGGCGCCGACGACGGCGATTTTGATCTTCTCATCCAACTGTTGATGGCTGGCATAACGCATAAACTTGTTCAACAAGCGCTGGCGGATGGCCATGGCCTGCTCTGTGTTGTCGAGGAAGACGCAGTGTTCCCGCACCCCGGGAATATTGAAGTCGTTGGCGATACTGCCGATGGCAACCACCAGATAGTCATAGTCGATGCGCCGTGATGGCAACAGTTCTTCACCTTTGTCATCACAAATGGGCGCCAGTATCACTTGCTTGGCTTTGCGGTCTATGTCCGTCATGGCGCCTTGCTGAAAGTGATAGCCGTGAGCGGCTGCGTGACTGCGGTAACTGATGGCATCAACCCCGACATCCAATGCGCCTGTGGCGACCTCATGGAGCAGGGGTTTCCAGACATGGCTGTCGGCGACATCGATAAGCGTGACTCTGGCCTTGGCTTTGCGGCCCAGTTTATGGCCCAGTTTGGTGGCGATCTCCATACCACCGGCGCCGCCGCCGACGATGACGATATTGGCTAACTCGTGCATTTAATGGCTTTCCTGTTGCAGATTTAAAAACAAATTCTGTTATTCCGGCAGGCGAACTCGGTCGTCCTGATTTGCATCAACCCCGCAAGGCCTGAATGATTGAGATCTTTAGACTTTGGCCCGCGGTGGAAAGTCTAGCAGTGGCAGGGTTTGCCAACAATTGGCCTAAAAATGGATTATATTTGGGGTAAGTTTGAGTTTTCTTTTATTAGCTTTTGAAAAATAAGGAAATGATTTTCTCAGAAATGATATTATCTATCGGATTTGTGCCGGAATGAATTGAATAACTGTGATCTATCGCCGTTGTCCGTAGTAAATCTGTGAACTGGCGCTTGTTTGGCCGTATCTTTACCAGGAGATGACAAGGATACGGCCAATTGAGAGCATTGCCTATGGAAGCTTGATTGACTCAGGGGGAATCGGCTCCAGGGCGGTTCAACCAAGGCTTTCCAGGCGAGCTTGACAGTCTTGATATATGTGCTCCACTATCTCTTCGACAGAGGTGTCTTTGGTGCACTTGTCCATAAAAATTTTGAGCGTGACCAGGGCATGGCCGCTGGGTTTTAATCTCTCGCTGATCATGGCGAAGTAAGCCTCCTCCTTTTCAGCCTTACGCACCACTATGTTCTGAAAACAAAATACCCTGTTACCAGAGTGAGCATGCCACTTACTGAGTCGGTCGAGGGCGATTTCTGCCGAGTGATTGATTTCGATGTGATTGCGCCATGTCGCTTCGGCGCTCTGATCCTGATAATGGGGGCAACGAACTGTGTAATTGATTATCTGGGTAATGGCTGTCATAAGGTATCCTGCCTGGTTGATTCCTGAATTTATCATAGGGGCTGAACTAACAATCGGCCACTGTGACAAGGGTTACAAACGCGGGGTGTACTCCTTATTGCTTGTTGCTCTTAATCTCATTTAGCCTGTATTCGACAGAAATAAACCGGGGACAGATCTCAAAATTTAGCTGTTGCCGAATAACCGTTGAAATGCTGAGCTGATGGGCTTGGAAGCTTGAAGAGAGTGGTAACTGAAAGAGAAGAGGCCCGCTCGGTGAGCGGGCCTCTTGTACAGCTTTCTCATTGCAGGGAAAAAGCAGACTATGAAATTATATTACATATGTATCAAAGTGCGTTAGTGAAAATTTGGCAAATTTCCTCGTGAGTCGCCTGTTTGGGGTTGGTAAAGCCGCAGGCGTCTTTCAGAGCATTCTCTGCAAGTACAGGAATATCTTCGGCTTTTACTCCAATTTTTGTCAGGTTTTCAGGGATTTTTACTGCCGCAGCCAATTCTTTAATCGCCTTGATTGCTGCCGCAGCACCCTGTTCATCGCTCATGGCACTGACATCAACACCCATGGCTTTGGCAACATCTTTCAGTCTTGGAGCCGCGACCTGAGCATTGTATTCCTGCACATAAGGCAGCAAGAGTGCGTTACAAACGCCATGGGGTAGATCGTAGAAACCACCCAACTGGTGCGCCATGGCATGTACGTAACCCAGGCTGGCGTTGTTGAATGCCATACCGGCGAGGAACTGGGCGTATGCCATCTGTTCACGGGCCTGGATATTGTCACCATGCTCTACCGCATCGATCAGGTTGGCATGAATAAGCTCAATAGCCTTGATGGCGCAGGCATCAGTGATAGGGTTGGCGGCGATGGAAACATAGGCTTCTACCGCGTGAGTCAGCGCATCCATACCGGTTGCCGCTGTCAGGCTGGCAGGTTTTTTCAGCATCAGCTCAGGGTCGTTGACCGAGATGATGGGGGTAGTGTGCTTGTCGACAATGGCCATCTTAATATGACGGCTTTCATCTGTGATGATGCAGAAGCGGGTCATTTCACTGGCGGTGCCGGCGGTTGTGTTGATAGCCACCAGCGGCAACTGCGGCTTGGTGGACTGATCCACGCCTTCGTAATCTTTGATGGAGCCACCATTGGCTGCAACCAGGGCAATACCCTTGGCGCAATCGTGTGGTGAACCGCCGCCCAGGGAGATCACGAAGTCACAGTCGTTGGCGCGCAACAACTCAAGGCCTGCTTCCACGTTACCAACGGTTGGGTTCGGTTGAACGCCATCGAATACAGTGGCGGTAATGCCTGCCTGACCCAGCTTTTCGGCGATCTGTCCCACCAGACCTATGCTGACCAGAGGTTTGTCTGTCACTATCAATGCCCGTTTGAATCCCAGAGTTTGGATATCACCGATAGCATCGTCTACAGCGCCCTGACCCAGGACGTTTACTGAAGGGATAAAGAATTTAGCAGCCATAAGTTCACCTATATATGCTGTTGAAAATGAAATCTGTATCTCTCTCTTGATGTCAAATTACCAACTCATCCGACCAAAAAGTGTGAGACAGCGCCAAGAACTGCGCCGAAAAGAAGGAAAATTAAGAGAAAGTTGAAACTAAGTGACATAAAAGCTGTTTTTATGACACAGATGCAGATAACGCCTTTCTTTCCATGATGGCAGCGGCTCCCACGGCCACCATATTACCCCTTAATACTTGTAGGGCCATTAGCCGAAAGCATGGAATTCTCGCGGATGGGGCGGGGAATTGCACCTTATGCTTGCCAGTAATATCGGGATATTGGGAAGTCAGGTTTACATTTTGGGTTGAACAAAATTTAAGCGATTGATTTGTGCCATAGGTTCATGCTCTCTATCTGACCGCCTATTTGGGTATTGAGATGCAGACGGCCGCCATAGCGGTAATCTGCCGCGGCAAAGGTGCGGTTCATACCAACGGAAACGGCTCTGGCTATGGTATAGGCGGTTCGGTAGCCCTGGTGGAATATTGCTTGTTCCATATGTGCGAGCAAGGCTCTGGCGCAGCCTTGTCCGCGGGCCTGTGGCAGAGTGGCGAAGTCTGTCATCTCTGCACTGAGACTCTTGGGATCCTTTTCGGCCGAAGCCAGGGCTATCAGTTGCCCTTGTTGGCGGATCCCAAAGTAGTCGACATCACTGGCCATGTTCTGCCGTAAAAATTCCGGATCTTCAATGGGGAAGGGGTAGCTGGGAAACACCTCGCTATAGAGCCTAGCCATCTGTGGCAGGTCCTCTTCGTGGCAGCGACTGACCTCGGCCGCTGAATGGAATTCAGGCTTGATATCCGCCCTGGCGCGCTCCAGCAGGGTATCCAACTCCGGCATGGTGCGAAACTGCCTGGTTTTGTCCTGGTAGCGGGCGAGAAATACGGCGTCCTGGCCTTGATAAAAATTGGGGATCCTGGCTTCTTCGCTGAAACCATATGCCAAAAACAGACCGGCCTTATGCTCAGGTAGCTTGGCGATGATTTTGCCGTAGCCATGTTGCAGCGCCAGGGCACTCAGTGCATCCAGTAAAGGCCCGGGTTCGGCATTACCAAGGGAGATCAGATAGATGCGATCATTGGCCGGGCCATGCTGGATGTGGGCGCCGAGTAAGTTGAGCTGCGTATCAAATTGAGCTTGGGTCATGAGTGTGAACTGTCCTGATGCGAGGTGAGCCGGGGCTTGGGAGCTGGTTGGTGAATGATGTTGACCAGTAGCAACAAAGCGGCGGAAACCAAAATGCCATAGATACTGGGATCCAGACCGAGTTTAGCCAAGCCATCCGGCAGCTTGAGCAGCTCTGTCAGTAGCGCCAGCGCCGTGAGGCCGCCCCCTAACATGGCGCAAAGTGCCGCCGTGGAGCTGACTCTGGGCCAAAACAGCGCCGCCAGAGTCGGGACAAACAGCCCGGAAACCATAAAGGCATAAGCATAGAGAATGGCATCCAATACCTGCCTGGCCTGACTGGCGAGATAGATGGCTGCCAGCCCCAGCAATAGAGTGGCAATCATCGACAGTCTCAGGGTGTTGTTCCCTCTGGGATCCAACCCGAGCAGATCTTGGGTCAGGTTGCCGGATGCCGCCATCAGGCAACTGTCGGCGGTGGACATGATGGCGGAAAAGTATGCCGCGATAATCAGCCCGGTAAAGCCCATTGGCAAGAGATCGCGGATCATCGCCGGCACCGCCATTTCACTGTCCATATGTGGCAACATGACTCTGGCGCACATCCCCAATAAAACGCCGGATATCGCCATCAGGGGATATTCAAGCACCCCGGCCAGATACCAGGCGCGCTTGGCGGTGGCGCTATCTTTACAGGCAAACATTCGCTGATAGAGAGTCATGGCAATTAGCCACACGGGTGTGATGGTGAGTAGCCAATTGATGGCCGTGATGGGATCTATAGCGGTCAGTGACATATGGGACGGCGGCAGATTGCGGCTCAGCCCTTGCCAGCCACCAACCTCGACCAGGGCGTAGGGCAGGGTAAAGCCAATCAAGCCCAGCAATAAAATGAGCCACTGGACGCTGTCGGTATAGATAACCGCCTTGAGACCCCCAAATACAGTGTAAAGGATGGTGGTTCCGCCTATAACCCAGAGTGCCAACTGCAGCGGCGGCAAGGCATCGAAGCCCTTTGGCAGCAGGGTCGCGGCCGCCAGTTTGGCACCGGCGAGGATCTGTGCGCCGGTAAACCCCAGATACCCGATACAGGAGATCAAGGCGGCCAACATGGCGACTCTGGTCCCGAATCTGTGCTTGAGCAGATCCGGATAGGTATAAAAGCGCTCGCCCTGCTCCAGACGTTTGACCCTGGGAATAACAAACACAGCAGATAACCATGCCCCCAGCAAACCGGTAAACAGCAGCCAACTGCCCGCCAGCCCCATACTAAAGCCGAGACCGGCAAGACCTATGGAAAATCCGCCGCCCACATCCGTGGCGGCAATGGAAAAGCCTACGTGCCTGGCTTTGATATTGCGGCCACCGAGATAGTAGTCATCGCCGTCACTGTGGCGTTTGAAGTGGAAGTAACCAAACCCCAGTAAACCTACGAGGTACGCCAGGAAAATCCCATAATCCAAAGGGTGCATGGATCACTCCTGTAGCAGGAATGATACGTCGGCACTGCGCCCCTCAAAGTTGGTGGCTATCAGACGCTCGCCTTCCGGGCCTGTTTGCCTGCTGACATATTCCGGCTGCACCGGCATCTTACCCAGACCGCCGACGCCATCGACGATAAAGGTGGGAATTGCCGGGCCGGATACCCAGCCGCGGATGCCATGATAGATTTTCAGCATTCGCTGATAACTGACCTGAAATTTGCTGTTGCCCGGCGCCGGATCCATGGCATAGACGTAATAGGGACGTATGCCTATGGATACCAACTCCATCACCAGTTCCTGCATAGTATCTATGCTGTCGTTGACGCCTTTGATCAGCACGCTCTGGTTGCCGAGCATGATGCCGGTTTCCCTGAGCATGGCGATATGTTTGCTGAATAAGGGGGTGATTTCTCTGGGGTGGTTCACTTGGGTGTTGATCAGTGTGACTCGGTTACGCTTCAGTACCCGGCACAACTCGGGCGTGACCCGGGTGGGAAGCTGCGCCAATAAACGGCTGCCGATACGCAGTATTTTCAGATCCGGTCTGGCCTCTCGGATCATCGACAGAATTTCATCCAGCTTGTCATCAGTGAGCAGCAAAGGATCGCCGCCCGATAGGAGCACGTCCTGCACTTCTGTATGTTGGCGCAGATACTCCACCGAGCGACGGATCCTGTCCATGGAGATCACGTTGAGCGGATCGGACACCATGCGTTTGCGGGTGCAGTGACGGCAATAGGAGCCACAGATGTTATGCACCAGGAACAACACCCGATTGGGATACCTGTGCACTATCGAGGTGCCTTCTGGCATCATGTCATCTTCCGCCAATTGATCGCCCATTTCATGAGGGGCGACCTCCAACTCATCCTGTTCTGGAACATACTGCAACCGAATTGGGCAGTTGGGATCATCTTTGTCCATCAGCTGGGCTATATAGGGGGTGATCCTGGCGGCAATCACTTCATAAACTTGGTCATCGACCGCGCGAATATTGTTGAATACCTGGGATAGTTGCTTGTCATTCTTAAAGCTCAGTGACAAGGTTTCCCGCCAGGAGTGATTGGCAACATCAAACTGCATCAGCGCCTGATGGCTGGAAAATGGCCGCTTCTCTGTGATGACTTTCAGTGGAATAGGATTTTCTTCGCTCTTGTACTTCAGGCTGGTGGCCGACATGGGGATAGTCCTTTTCTGATAATTAACACTCAATAATTAATTTGAGCTCTAATCGTTAGTTATCTAATGATTGCACTATGAGGTTTTTGTATCAACAAAAGATGAGCAATTTGTTGATCTGAAGTTGCATTTGTCGGCGGTGGTATTTTTGAAAACTCAGCTATTGAGTCGATGGGCTATGAGTTTGCAGAGCTTTTCTGATAAGCTGGCGCCTTTCGGCTAGCTGTGATTTCAGTAGCCCTTTTCGAACCAGTGTGAGTAGGAAGTATTCATGGAAAAGTATGAGCAGTTATTAATCTCGCTGCGCAAAGTGATCCGCGCCATCGACCTGCATTCCAGGCAGCTCAGTAAGCACTCGGGCCTCACCGGACCGCAGCTTATGGTGATGCAGAAAATCGCTTCCATGGGATCGCCGCTCGCCAAACAGGTGGCGACCGAGATCAATCTGAGTCCTGCCACAGTCACCACTATCATCGACCGTCTTGAAGCCAAGGGCTTGGTTATACGTCAGCGCAGCCAAACCGATAAGCGCAAGGTACACCTATTGCTGAGTGAGTCCGGTGCTGCCTTGCTGGCACAGGCGCCCAAACCGCTGCAGGAGCACTTTATTAAGCGCTATCAGGCGCTGGAGGCCTGGGAGCAGAGCCAGCTCTTGTCGGCCGTGGAGCGTATTGCCACCATGATGGATGCCGAAGAGCTGGATGCCGCCCCCATGCTGTTGGTGGGACAAATTCAGCCGAGCGATGAGCCGGAAGCTGTGACCCCAAAGCAAACCAAGAGCTGAGTTTTCCTCTTTACAAGCGGGTCGCCGTCAGCGGCCCCAAGATTGATTTCTGTCTGACCCCCGTTTTCCACCCCTGGTTGCCAATCCCGGCTTTTGTCGGCGATGTCTTGCACTCAATTGGTGAAAGATTGCACAGTCTTGAGTCATTGGTGCAACTCATTTACCTTTGGTGCCTTTTGCGAGACGCTCGCCCAACATCAGGGCGAATTTTCACAAGCTACTGAATTAAAATATTAAATACTTGTCACTTGGCTGACACACCTCTGTCTTATTGCTGTTATTTTGCCCTGGCATGCTATCTGCTCACAGGGAACTTAAGGTGATTGGCGTGGAGTGCTGAGATGGGACTGGAGAAGTTGCTGTATCTGCAAGGGATAGGGGACGGCTTCAGCGACAGCTATGGGCGTTTTTGCCCTACATCGGCCGGCACACGCAAACAGATCCTCTGCGCCATGTGTGGCCCTATACCCGAAGAGGCGAGCGAGCTCTGGATTGAGCGGCGGATCCATCAGCTCGATGCCAAACCCTGGCAGCAGCTGTTGCCTTCATTTCAGTGGTGCTATCTCGACAGTCTCGGTCTGAGGTTCAGACTCGAGGCGCAGTCTTTGCCATCCAAGGTGCTGCAGCTGACGCTGACGAGTGAACTGGGTGAGGAGTTTGTTGTCAGCTTTTCAGCGGCAGACTGCCCGGTGCGCGGCGATTATCGTATCGGTGAGCGCTGCTATCTTGAGCACGAGCTTAAACTGGACGAGGTTTCCGGCAACTGTGGCATCGCCCCCGGACTTGGCTACCATAGGGTGTCTTTATCTATCATCGAACGTGAGGGCGATGAGAGGCTGCTTGCTATGGGCACCTTGATGGTGGCGCCAAGGCAGGCCTTCCAAGGCGTACTGCAAAAAAACACGGCGTGGCAAAACGAGCCTCATCGCAGGCCCTGGGGCGTCAGCGTGCAGCTGTTTTCGCTCTGGCAGGAGGATACTCCCGGCCCTGAGACCATGGGTGATTTTGGAGCCTTACTGAAGCTGATAACCCAACTGGCCCACAAGGGGCTGGACTTTATCTTGCTCAACCCCCTGCATGCGCTGGAGCTCACTGAGGATGCCTCCCCAAGTCCCTACAGCCCAATAGACAGACGCCGCCTGCACCCCTTGTATATCTCGCCGCCGCTCTGCGCCGAAGGGACTGCACCAATCTGTGATGCTGAATCTTTTGCCGAGCAAACGGCCTTCAGCCCTTGGCTGGATTATGCCGCTGTCAGCCGTGATAAGTGTGCCCGCCTCAAAGCAATGTGGCAGCGTTTCAACGCTTTGCCCAAGGATGCTCCCAGGCGCCAGGGCTACGAGGGCTTTGTGCGCCGGGAGGGACTGGCGCTGCAGCACTATGCCCGGGAGCAGGCAAGTTTCGCCACCGGAGACTGGCCCGCAGATGCCAATTTTTATCTCTATCTGCAGTTTGTTGCCGAAGAGCAGTTGGCCTTGTGCCAGTCCCGCGCCATAGAAGCTGGCATGAGTATCGGCCTTATCCGGGATCTGGCTGTCGGCACAGTTGGCAGTGGCACTGAGGTGAGTCAGCATCGGAGTCAGTTTTGCCAAGGTGCCAGCATAGGGGCGCCGCCGGATGCCTTTGCGCCCCAAGGGCAGAACTGGGGGCTGACGCCTCTGGATCCCGTCGGTCTCAAGCAAGCGGATTTTAGCCACTTTATTGAGTTGCTGCGCACCAACATGCGCCACTGTGGTGCCATTCGGATAGATCACGTGATGTCGCTGTTTCGTCTCTGGTGGTGGCCGGCCGAGGCCGAAAACCAGATTGAAACTGCAGCCGAAACTGAGTCTGGCGAGCCTGAAGGCGCCTATGTTTATTACCCCTTCGATACCCTGCTGGCAATTTTATTGCTGGAGAGCCAGCGTGCCCGCTGCCTGGTGATTGGTGAAGACCTTGGGCTGGTGCCACCGCAAATCGTAGCGCCGCTTAAGCTTGGCGGGCTGTACTCCAATGAGCTGTTCTATTTTTGCCGTGAGCAGCAGGATTTCCCTGAATTTGGTGGATTTCGGCCGCCAAATGACTACAAGCCAAACGCCATCATGATGCTGAGCAACCATGATGTAGCGCCGCTCAAAGCCTGGCTGGAAGAAGAAGATCTCCGGCTCAGGCGGGAGCTTGGCCTGCTGGGTGCTGAACAATACGCAAGGGAAAGCGATGACCGCCGCAGGGATATTCAGGCTCTTGAAGTTTGGCTGTCGCAATTTTATCCCTTTGAAAACAAGATAAAAGTTGCACTTGATCCGGACTCTGTCACCTATACCCAAAACTTGATCCATAACCTCGCCGTCACAGTCGCCTCGGGGCGCTGTGCACTTTTCAGCCTGCCGCTGACAGATCTGCTTGGCGATAAGGTGGCGGTCAATATCCCGGGCACCAGCGCTGAGTATCCCAACTGGCGCCGACGTTATTCGTTGGCCGTGGAAAGGCTCAATGATTCCGAGCTGCTGCAAAACCTGCTCAGGGATATCCGCCGGGTGCGCGAGCAAAGTGGCAGCGCTGAACCGGAGCGGCTTCGATCTCAATCAACAGGAGATGCAGATGAAACAGCAAATCGTCGCCAATGAACCCGCGCCGCACTTTAGTGAGCCAATGCAGGAAAGCCTGGTCCCTGAACTGGACTTTGCCGCTGCCTGCGCTTTGGCCGAAGGGCGCCATGGCGATCCCTTCGCCTGGCTCGGAATGCATCTGGTCGAGCAAAATGGCCGCAGCCGCTTGCTACTGCGCGCCGTGCTGCCCGGCGCCGCCGCCGTCGAGGTGCTGGATGCGAAAACCGGCCGTAAGGTGGCCGAGCTTACCCCTGTCGTTGGCGCCGAGCCCCTGTTCTGTGGCTTTATGGGGCGCAGGGTCAAACCCTTCGACTATAGGCTCCGCATCAGCTATCCCCAGGCGGAGCTGGTGCTGGACGACCCTTACCGCTTTGATGCTTCGCTCGATGAACAGGCATGTTTTCTCTTCAATGAAGGCAGTCTGCTGAAGGGCTGGCAGTTGCTCGGTGCCAATTGGCTCGAGTGCCAGGGCGTAAAAGGTGTGCGTTTTTGTGTTTGGGCTCCCAATGCCAAAAGTGTGTCTTTGCTGGGGGATTTCAACCATTGGGACAGGCGTCGCCACAGCATGCGCCGCCACCCGGCCTCAGGCCTTTGGGAGCTGTTTTTGCCGCAAGTCCAGGGCGGTGAGCACTATAAGTTTTTGCTGCAAACCCAGGATGGCAGCTGGCTGGAAAAGGCCGATCCCTGCGCCAGACAGATGCAAGGTGCGCCCCACAACGCCTCGATAGTGCCGATGGCAGACAGTGATTGGCAGTGGCAGGACGATGATTGGATGGCCGCCAGGGCGCAAAGCGCCTGGCACCGACAGGCGGTCAGTATCTATGAGCTGCATCTGGGATCCTGGCGGCGTAACGGCGAAGGCGGTTTTCTCAGCTACGCAGAGGTGGCCGAACTCTTGGTGCCTTACCTGCAATCTCACGGTTTTACCCATGTGGAATTTATGCCGCTGAGTGAATACCCCTTCGACGGTTCCTGGGGCTATCAACCCGTGGGGCTGTATGCTCCCAGTCATAGGTTTGGCGATCCCGAGGGGCTTAAACTGCTGGTGGATGCCTGCCACAGGGCGGGTATCGGTGTGCTGCTCGACTGGGTGGCGGCACACTTTCCTTCCGACCCCCACGGCCTGGCGTATTTTGATGGCACTTGCCTGTATGAACATGAAGATCCCCGCCGTGGCCGTCATCCCGACTGGGACACCTTGATCTACAACTATGGCCGCAAAGAGGTGCAGAGTTTTCTGCTCAGCAATGCCTGCTATTGGCTGGAGGAGTTTCACTTCGATGGCCTGCGCCTCGATGCCGTGTCCTCCATGCTC
Source organism: Shewanella sp. K8 (assembly GCF_028823715.1). Lineage (NCBI taxonomy): Bacteria > Pseudomonadati > Pseudomonadota > Gammaproteobacteria > Alteromonadales > Shewanellaceae > Shewanella > Shewanella sp. K8. The sequence continues at coordinate 22,437 of NZ_JAPEHY010000038.1, read as the reverse complement.
TATCTGGATTACAGCCGCGAAGAGGGCCAGTGGCAGGCCAACGAATATGGCGGCCGTGAGAATTTGGAAGCGATAGCCTTTTTGCAGCAGCTCAACATGCGTCTCTACCATGAGTACCCGGGGATCATCATGATAGCCGAAGAGTCCACTGCCTGGGATGGCGTCAGCCGGGATGTCGCTGCCGGCGGCTTGGGATTCGGCTTCAAATGGAATATGGGCTGGATGCACGACACCTTGGATTATCTCACCAAGGAGCCGGTACATCGCAGCTATCACCACGGGCAACTGACTTTTTCCCTCATCTATGCCTATACCGAGCAGTTTATTTTGTCGCTGAGTCACGATGAAGTGGTGCATGGCAAGCGCGCCTTGTTGGAGAAGATCCCCGGCGATGACTGGCAGAAGTTTGCCACACTGCGGGCTTTTTACGGTTTTATGTGGGCTCATCCGGGGAAAAAGCTGCTGTTTATGGGCGGCGAGTTTGGCCAGCGGCGCGAATGGCAACATGACTTCAGCCTCGACTGGCACCTGCTGCAGTATCCGTCTCATCAGGGGCTCAGCGATTGGGTGCGGGATCTTAACCTCTGTTACCGCCGGCAGCCGTCATTGTGGCAGTGTGACGGCGAGCCGCAAGGGTTTCGCTGGCTCGACTGCAACGACAGTCAGCACAGCCTGCTGGCGTTTACGCGTATCGATTCCGACGGCAACATGGTGCTGGTTATCTGTAACTTTACCCCTTGTGTCAGGGAAGGCTATCGACTGGGATTGCCAGAGCCCGGACGTTACCGCGAGCTGCTCAACAGCGACAGCGCATTCTACGGCGGCAGTAATCAAGGCAACGCCGGAGGCATAGAAGCCGAGGAGATCCCCTGGCAGGGCATGCCATACAGCGCGCTTATCCGGGTGCCGCCACTGGCGAGCGTCTATTTCGCCTTGGAGCGTGGCTGATGCAGATGCTTGCAGGCAAACCCTGGCCTCTGGGCTCGACTCTGGTGCATGAAGCCAATGGCGAGCAGGAAGGGGTGAATTTTGCGCTGTTTTCGGCTCATGCAACCCGGGTAGAGCTGTGCCTGTTTGAATACAAAAATGGCCAATGGCAGGAGTCGGGCCGTTTCGAGCTTATGCCGTCCTCGCAACAGGTGTTCCATGGTTTGCTGCAGGGGGCCGGTGAAGGACTCTGCTATGGCTATCGGGTGCATGGCCCTTATCAGCCTCAGGAAGGGCACAGATTCAATCCGGCCAAGCTGCTGCTGGACCCTTACGCCAGAGCCTTTTGTGGTCGCTGGCAGTATGGGCCCTGGCAACTTGGCTATGCCAGAGTCGATGAGCAGGGCCGGCCATTGGCCGCTGTTTGCCATCCGGGGGATGCTGAATCCCCAGTACCAGGGTCCCCGGAGCGGGAGTCCGGTAGTGCCGGAATAGGTGATGACTTATGGGCCGATCCCTGTGACAACGCCTGGGCCATGCCCAAATGCCAAGTGGTAGCCGATACCCGCTTTACCGGCAAGCGCTTACCGGGCGGCCAATGGCGTAATGAAGTGATCTACGAGATGCACCTCAAGGGCTTCACCGCCGCCATGGCCGGGATCCCCCCTGAGCTTCGCGGCACCTTTGCCGGTTTGGCGCACCCGGTGGCGATAGCTTATCTCAAGTCGCTCGGGATCACCTGTGTCGAACTGCTGCCGGTGCACGCCTTTCTGTCCGAGCCTTTTCTGCTGGATAGCGGGCTCAGCAATTACTGGGGTTATAACAGCATAGGTTTCTTCGCTCCCCATGGGGCATATTCGGCCTCTGACGATGCCATTGGCGAATTCAAGCAGATGGTCTCTGCCCTGCATGATGCCGGTATCAAACTCGTGCTGGATGTGGTCTTTAACCACAGCGCCGAGGGTAATCGTCAGGGGCCGACCGTCAGTTTTCGCGGCTTGGACAATCTCAGCTACTACCGTTTGCATCCGGCAGATAAGCGTTTTTATATCAATGACTCTGGCTGTGGCAACTGCCTGGATATCAGCCATCCAAGAGTCGTACAGCTGCTGATGGACTCGCTGCGTTACTGGGTCGATATCATGGGGGTGGATGGCTTTCGTTTCGATCTGGCCACCAGCCTTGGCCGTGAGACGCAGGGGTTCAGCAATCGCGCCGGATTGTTCGATGCCTTGCTGCAAGACCCTGAACTGCAGCAATGTGTGCTGATAGCCGAGCCCTGGGACATAGGCCCGGGCGGTTATCAGTTGGGGCAGTTCCCCAATCGCTTTGCCGAATGGAACGACAGATATCGCGATACCCTGCGGCGTTTCTGGCGCGGTGATGCCGGGCTCTTGCCCGAGCTTGCCAGGCGCCTTTCCGGCTCCGGCGATCTGTTTGAACACTCGGGGCGCGGCCCACAAAGTTCAATCAACTTTATCTGCAGCCATGATGGATTCACCCTGAGAGATTTGGTGAGTTATCGCGAGCGGCACAATCAGGCCAACGGTGAAAACAACCGCGATGGACACCACGAAAACTTCAGTGCCAACCATGGCGTGGAAGGCGAGAGCAAAGATGCCGCCATATTGGCCCTGAGGGCGCGCCAAAGCCGTAATCTGCTGGCGAGTTTACTGCTCTCCCAGGGCACGCCCATGTTGCTGGCCGGCGATGAGTTCGGCAACTCCCAGAGCGGCAACAACAACGCCTATTGTCAGGATAACCCATTGGGCTGGCTCGATTGGCACAGGGAGGATACTGCGCTGGGCGCCTTTGTTCGCCGGCTTATCCATATTCGCCGGGATTGCGGCTTTTATGACAGCGATGACTATGTTCACACCGATGCCCTCCAGGCTCCCAGAGCCCTGGCTTGGTTTGCTGCCTCCGGCGAGGCCATGACACCCGGTCATTGGGGCGAAGTCCAGTGCCGCAGCTTGCAGTTGATGCAGAGCCGTCAGCTCAATAAGAGCCTTCAGCGGGCAGAGAGCCGTCAGCTGAAAAAGAGCCGTCAGTTAGATATGAGCCCTCAAGGAGAAAACAAACTTCAGACCGAAGCTCTGCTGATCCTGCTGCATGCCGGTGACAGCAACAGCCATTTTTGTCTGCCAGCTCCGCCGCCCGGAGCCGGTGAGCAGTGGCAGCTGCTGTTTTCCAGCGAAGCCGGACGGGATGAACTGCAATCCTGCTATCCCACAGCTTCATCTTTCGCCGTTGCCGCCTTCAGTTTTCAGCTGCTGGCCGCAGGTGGCCGTTATCTGTCGTCCTCAGCCAAAGGAGCCAGCCATGACTGATACTTCAAGGAATAGAGTCAAGAGCCGCAGTAAGAGCCAATCGACAACAGCATCAAAAGCCGCATCGCCAATAGCACCCGCTAGTCAACAAGCCCCAGGCCATCTGGCGCACCAAGACTGCGAGCCCTGTGATTCACTGCCGGCGGCCTTTGCCAGACAGCTGAGATACGATCTTAACCGCAATGAGCGCAGGCCACAGGAGCTCTATCAGGCGTTGGCCCTGAGTGTCAAAGAGCAGCTGTTGGACGATTGGTGCGCCAGTCGCAGCCAGGACGCTTTGTACCAGCGCAAACAGGTGGCTTATCTGTCGCTGGAGTTTTTGATGGGCCGAAGCCTGGGCAACGCCTTGCTCAATCTGGACCTGACCGACGAGTGCAGGGAGATGCTGCAAGGCTATGCGGTAGCACTTGAAACCTTGCAACAGCAAGAGCATGACGCCGGTCTGGGGAACGGCGGTCTCGGGCGGCTGGCGGCTTGCTTTATGGACAGCTGCGCCAGTCTCGGGCTGGCTGTCACTGGCTATGGCATTCGTTATGAGTACGGCATGTTTGCCCAGCAGATAGTCGATGGTTACCAGCAGGAGCAGCCGGACCGCTGGCTCAGGGATGGCAACCCCTGGGAAGTGCGGGCCTCACAGCACAATGTGACAGTGCCTTTCTTCGGTCATGTGCAGAGCCATGTCGACCGCGATGGCCGCCGGCACAGGGCCTGGATGGATACCCAGGATGTACTGGCGGTTGCCTATGATATGCCGGTGCCGGGTTATCGCAACGGCCGGGTCAACACCCTGAGGCTTTGGAAGGCCGAGGCCACGGATGAGTTTGACCTTGCCGAGTTCAACCAGGGTGATTATACCGAAGCCGTGGCGGCCAAGAATCTGGCCGAGCAGATCACCATGGTGCTGTACCCCAATGACAGCAGTGAAAACGGCAAAGAGTTGCGGCTGCGGCAGCAGTATTTCCTGTCCTCTGCCAGTTTGCAGGATCTGTTGACGACCTGGGTTGCCAACAAAGGCCGGGACTTCAGTGAGTTTGCCAAGTTTCATGTGCTGCAGCTCAATGATACCCATCCGGCGATTGCGGTTCCCGAGTTGATGCGCCTGCTCATCGATGAATATCAGCTGGAGTGGCAAGCCGCCTGGGACATTGTCAGCCATTGCATGGCCTACACCAACCATACCTTGTTGCCGGAGGCGCTGGAGCGCTGGCCGGTGCGCATGTTCGCCCAGATGCTGCCGCGTATTCTGGAGATCATCTATGAAATCAACGCCAGATACCTGGAGTTGGTGGCGCATCACTGGCCCGGCGATGTGTCACGTCTGCGGCAGATGTCCATCATAGAAGAGGGGGATGAGCCCCATATCCGTATGGCTTATCTGGCAATAGTGGCCAGCTTTTCGGTCAATGGGGTGGCGGCGCTGCACTCAAGGCTGTTGACCACAGGGCTGTTTCGGGACTTTTACGAGCTCTGGCCGCATAAGTTCAACAACCGTACCAATGGTGTGACGCCCAGGCGCTGGCTGGCTCACTGTAACCCCCGTTTGGCCGCGCTCATCAGCAGCCGCCTGGGGCAGGATTGGCTGAGCGACCTAAGATGCCTGACTGCCCTCAACGCCTTTACCTCGGACAAGCCATTTATTGCCGCCTGGCGCGAGGTGAAGCAGGCCAATAAACAGGCGCTGGCCGAGCTGGTGGCGCAGCGCTGCCAGGTGAACTTCGACCCCTCCATGATGTTTGATGTGCAGGTTAAGAGGATCCACGAATATAAGCGGCAACTGCTGAATATCATGCATGTGATCCATCTCTATCAGCGGATTGTCAGTGGCGATACCCAGGGGATGCAGCCACGCTGCGTCTTGATTGGCGGCAAGGCGGCGCCCGGTTATGCCATGGCGAAACTGGTGATCAAACTGGCCAACAACGTGGCTCATATGGTCAATGAGGATCCCAGAGTCAGTCCCTGGTTAAGGTTTGCCTTTTTGCCCGACTATAACGTCAGCGCCATGGAGGTGATCTGCCCGGGTACGGATTTGTCAGAGCAGATATCCACCGCCGGCAAGGAAGCCTCGGGCACAGGCAATATGAAGTTCATGATGAATGGCGCCCTGACCATAGGCACTCTCGATGGCGCCAATATCGAGATGCTCGAAGAGGTTGGTGAAGACAACTTCTTTCTATTTGGCCTCAATGCCCTGGCGGTGGAGGAGCTCAAGGCGCACTACTGCCCGGCGCAATATATAGCGTCTTCGGCGGCGCTCGGCGGCGTAATGGCGCTGCTCAAAAGTGGTCACTTTAATCTGCAGGAGCCCGGGATCTTCGACCCCATCATAGCCGCCATTGAGTCGCCCCAAGATCCCTGGATGCTGGCGGCCGACTTTGAAACCTACCGTCTGGCCCAGCTGCAAGCCGCCAAGGCTTATCAGGATCCTCAGCGCTGGACAGCCATGAGTATTCGCAACATCGCAGTCAGTGGCCGCTTCTCCAGCGATGTCACCATAGCCGGTTATCGCGACCATATCTGGGGCGCGCAGTGAGCGCCTTTTTCTGTTAATTGGGAGCATGCTTTTATGCCGAATCCGAGTCCGCGTTATATCAGTAACCTTACCCGTGAAACCTATGCCCTGATCCTGGCCGGAGGCCGGGGTTCCCGCCTCCACGAGCTGACCGATTGGCGGGCCAAGCCGGCGCTCTATTTCGGCGGCAAGTTCAGGATCATCGACTTTCCGCTGTCCAACTGCATCAACTCGGGGATCCGCCGGGTAGGGGTGGTGACCCAGTACAAGTCCCATTCGCTTATCCGCCACGTGACCCGCGGCTGGGGGCATTTCAAAAAGGAGTTGGGGGAGTCGGTGGAGATATTGCCGGCATCTCAACGTTATTCGGACAACTGGTATCAGGGCACGGCCGATGCTGTGTTTCAGAACATAGACATCATACGTCACGAGCTGCCGCGCTATGTGATGGTGCTTTCGGGCGATCATATCTACCGCATGGATTACGCCGGTCTGCTGGCCGCTCATGCCGAGTCCGGCGCCGATATGACGGTTTCCTGTATGGAGGTGCCGGTGGCCGAAGCGGCTAACGCCTTCGGGGTGATGGAGGTGGACAGCAGCAACCGTATTCTGGGTTTTGAAGAGAAACCGGTCGAACCCAGGCCCTTGCCGGATAACCCCGAATCCTGCCTGGCATCCATGGGCAACTATGTGTTCAACACAGAGTTTTTGTTTGAACAGCTGAAAAAAGATGCCCAGAATGCCGATTCCAACCGGGATTTCGGTAAGGACATTATCCCGGCCATCATAGAAAAGCACCGGGTCTATGCCTATCCGTTTCGCAGCGCCTTTCCCAATGAGCAGGCCTACTGGCGCGATGTGGGAACTCTGGATTCTTTCTGGCAAGCCAATATGGAACTGCTGTCGCCGACGCCGGCGCTCAATCTCTATGATGCCAAATGGCCCATCTGGACCTATCAGGAACAACTGCCGCCGGCCAAGTTTGTATTTGACGATGATGACAGGCGCGGCATGGCGCTGGACTCTGTGGTTTCCAGCGGCTGCATTATCTCAGGTGCCACTGTGCGCCACTGTGTTCTCTTCAATGAGGTCAGGGTTTGTTCTTACTCAGAGGTGGAAGACTCAGTGATCCTGCCCGATGTGGTGGTGTTGCGTCATTGCCGCATTCGCAAGGCTATTATCGACCGGGGCTGCATTATCCCCGAGGGGATGGAGATAGGCTTCAACCATGACCACGACAGGGCCAAGGGTTTTCGGGTCTCGGAAAACGGTGTAGTGCTGGTGACCCGCGACATGTTGGGACTGCCTGTGGGGTACGAATAATGGCGGCGAAAGTAAAACTGCAGGTGTTGATGTTGGCAGCGGAAAACGCTGCCCTGGCCGGTGCCAAAGTCGGCGGTATGGCCGATGTGCTGGCCGAGTTGCCTCCGGCGCTGCAAAGCCAAGGCGTGGCGGCGCATATCATAATGCCGGACTATGGCTTTTTGGCCAAGGAGCAGGGGGCCGATTTTCTGTGCGAGTTTGAATTTGCTTTCGGCGCAGGCAACACCCGGGCGCGGCTGTATCGTATCGCCAATCCGGCGGTTCAGCCTGACTCCCAGGGGGTGTGGATCTATCTTCTGGCTCATGAAGGTTTTTGCGGCGTTAAGCGTGAAGTCTACAGCCTGGATGGCCCTGAGCGCCCCTTTGCCACAGATGCAGGCAAGTTTGCCCTCTTCGGCGCTGCAGTGGCGGCGGCGCTGAAACAGGGATTATTGCCGCTGCCGGACAGGTTTCACCTGCACGACTGGCACTGCGGCGGTTTTGCCATGTTAAGAGCACTGGATCCCGCCTATCGCGGCCTATCAAAAGTGCCCTGTGTTCTCAGTATCCACAATCTGGCGATGCAGGGTGTGCGGCCGCTTGCCGGCGAGGCATCTTCCCTGGCAGCTTGGTATCCCTGGCTGTTGGCCGAAGGGGTAAACTCCAAACTGCAACTGGCGCTGGATACCCGCTACCCCGGGTGCATCAATCCGCTGCGGGCGGCGATTCAGTTCTGCGATGTTATCCATCTGGTCTCGGCGACTTACGCCAAGGAAGTGTTGCGTCCGTCACAGCCTGAACTGGGCTTCTTTGGCGGCGAGGGATTGGAGGCTGACCTGCAGGCCAAAGCCAAGCTTGGCCAGGTGTTCGGCATTCTCAACGGCTGTGACTATCAAAAAGGACTACCGCTCGCGGCCGGCAAGCGGCGGCAACTCAAGTTGCAACTGTCCAAGATAGCCACAGAGGCATTATTGAGTAAACTCGGGCGCAGCGAAGCAGTGACGCCGGCAGATATGATTGCTCAAATCCGCTTGGGGCAGATATCTGACTCACCGGGAATGCTGCTGACCTCGGTTGGCAGGCTCACTGAACAGAAGTTACTCTTGTTGTGTCATCCCTGGCAGGGCAAGACAGTGCTGGAAGAGCTGCTGCTAAGGCTGGCGCAGTTTAGCGACAGCGCCTGTTTTTGGCTGCTTGGCAGCGGCGATGAGCAGATAGCGGCACTCTTTGGCCGCATCGCCGCGAGCAACAGCAATTTTCGCTTTATCAATGGTTATCATCAGGAGCTGGCCGATGCCCTCTATCAATGCGGCGATCTGTTTGTGATGCCAAGCTCCTTCGAGCCTTGCGGTATCAGCCAGATGCTGGCTTTGAGAGCAGGCCAACCCTGCTTGGTGCATGCCACAGGCGGGCTGGCCGATACCATCAGCGACGGTGACAATGGCTTGGTATTCTCGGGGGCCGGGCTGGATGAACAGGCCAAGGCGCTGCTCGACGCCCTGTCCCGGGCCTTGGAGCTCTATTCCACAGCCAACTGGAATGCTCTTAGAAAAAGAGCCTCCGCCAGTCGCTTTTCATGGCAAGACAGCGCAAGGCTTTATCTGACCCAACTCTACCAGGTGGAAAGTTGCAGCAAGGATGAGCGGCGCCTAGTGGAAAGCGCCATAAATTAGTCAGGTTTCCGAAGGTGCTCTGCTACACTAGACCTGTAGATTTCTTCTTTGTTATTCACAGGCTTGGGGGCAGATGGAGCAGAGCATTTTCCTTCCTTTGGCACAAAATGCCGCATTTTTGCTGGCATTGGTGTTTATTTATGATGCTATTCCCAGACAGCAGCAGCGGGAGTACTTCCTGCTGTGGCGTTTGTTGATTGGCGTCATTATCGGTGGCATCTGTATTGCGGTGATGCTTACCCCCTGGAGCTACGAGCCGGGGATCTTCTTCGATAGTCGCTCCGTACTTTTAAGTATCTCAGGCCTGTTTTTCGGCGGCCTGCCGACCATAATCGCCTGCGTGATTACCGCCGCTTTTCGCATCTATCTCGGTGGCGGTGCTGTTTGGGTTGGTGTTGGAGTGATCTTCTCCAGCGGCTTGATAGGCCTGTTGTGGCGCAAACGGCGCAAGCAATCCCTCGCCGATATAGGTTACCCGGAGCTGGCCGGCTTTTCCCTGTTGGTGCATCTGGTGATGCTGGCCTGGATGTTACTGCTGCCCTGGGAAACCGCCAAAGGGGTGCTTGCCAGTATCAGTTTGCCTGTGTTGACCTTGTTCCCACTCACCAATGTGTTGCTGGGGCGCTTGCTGTCGCGGCGGCTGGAATTTGAGCGCGACAACCGCATTCGGCTGCAGGATGACTTTCTGTTTCGCTCCCAGTTCCATGTGGGCAACATAGGGATTTCCATCACCTCGCCGGATCAACGCTGGCTCAAGATAAACCCCCATATGTGCCAAATGTTGGGTTATACAGAGCAGGAGTTGTCGCAGCTGACCTGGTCTGAGCTGACCCACCCGGATGATCTGCCCGCCGATATGGCGCAATTCAGGCGGATGCTGGATGGTGAAATCGACGAGTATGAGATGGAAAAACGCTTCGTCTCCAAGCAGGGACAGTATGTCTATACCCATATGACAGTGGCCTGCCAGCGCCATCATCAGCAGGTACAGTTGGTGATAGCCGGCTATATCGATATTACCTCGGCCAAGTTGGCCGAGCAGGCGATTGCCGCCAGTCGCGATCAGTTGGAGCTGGTGCTGCAAAGCGGTCAACTCGGCTTCTGGGACTGGGACCCAGTCAAGGATACCGTAGTGCGCAACAAACGCAGTGCCGAAATTCTCGGCTGCTCCCTTAACAATCTCAACGACAACAAACGCCTGTGGTTAGATGGTATTCATCCCAAGGACAGGGCCTGGGTACTGCGCTCTTTGGATGAGCATCTGGCGGGCAAAACCGAGCAACACAAGGTGCAGTACCGGCTGATCCGTCCGGACGGCGAACTGCGCTGGGTGCAGGATACCGGCAAGGTGGTCAGTCGTGACGAGAAGGGCAGGCCGCTCAGGGTTTGCGGTGTGCATGTGGATATTACCGAACAAAAACAGCTGGAAGCTTCCCTTAAGCTGGCGGCTTCCGTCTATGAAAACTCCAGCGAGGCGATGAGTGTGCTGGATGATGTCGGCACCATAATGACGGTCAATTCGGCGTTCAGCGCCATCACTGGGTATCAGCCACAAGATGTGCTGGGCAGTAACATAGATATGCTCAAGTGCGACGACCATGATGAGAGGTTTTACCGTGAGCTGAATCATGATCTCAGCCACAAGGGGCGCTGGCAGGGAGAGATGTGGCTGCGCTGCAGTGATGGCCGCAAGATAATGATTTGGCTCAGCATCAATACCATTCACAGCACGGATGATACCCCTCTGAGAAGGGTGGCGCTGTTTTCCGATATCACCGACAAGAAGCAGAATGAACGTCTTATCTGGCGTCAGGCCAACTATGATGCCCTGACAGGTTTGCCGAACCGGCGCATGTTCACCGAGCATCTTGGCAATGAAATCCGTAAGGCCAAGCGCCATGGCCATGGTTTTGCGCTGCTGTTTCTGGATCTGGATTTCTTCAAAGAGGTTAATGATACCCTAGGCCATGACATGGGTGACTTACTGCTGGTGGAAACCTCGGAGCGGCTGCAGGCCTGTGTGCGTGAGTCCGACGTGGTGGCCAGACTCGGCGGCGATGAGTTCACCTTGCTGCTCTCGGATGTGCAGGATCATAACGGGGTCGAGCGGGTTGCCAACCATATTCTCAGCAGTCTGGCCGAGCCCTTCAAGTTGGGCGATGAAACCGCCTTTATCAGCGCCAGTATCGGCATTACCCTGTATCCCGATGATGGCCAGACAGTGGAGTTGTTGCTTAAACATGCGGATCAGGCCATGTATGCCGCCAAAGATCAGGGCCGCAACCGTTTCAACTATTTCACCGCCTCTATGCAGGAATACGCCAAATACAGGATGCGGCTTATTCAGGATTTGCGTCAGGCATTGGAGCGGCGCGAATTCGAACTCAGGTTCCAACCCATAGTCGAGCTGGGCAGCGGTAAGGTGTTCAAGGCCGAAGCCTTGCTGCGCTGGAATCACAGTGAGCGCGGCAGTGTCTCGCCGGCTGAGTTTATTCCGGTGGCAGAAGACACAGGGCTTATCTTTGAAATCGGTAACTGGGTGTTTGAGCAGGCGGCGCGTCAGAGCGCCGCCTGGCGCGAGGCTTATGGGAGCGAGGTGCAGATCAGTATCAACAAGTCGCCAATTCAGTTTCGCGACGAAGGCAACCGCTTTGCCGAGTGGCTTGAGTTGCTGACAAGTCTGGGTGTCTCTGGCTCGGGGATCTGTATAGAGATAACCGAAGGCCTGTTACTGGATGCCAATATGGGAGTGACCGAAAAGCTGTTGGCCTATCGGGATGCCGGTATTCAGGTGTCTCTGGATGACTTTGGCACCGGCTATTCCTCCCTGGCTTATCTGAAGCGGTTTGATATCGACTATCTCAAGATAGATCAATCTTTTACCCGTAATTTGGAAACAGATGAGAGTGACCTGACCCTCTGTGAAGCCATCATAGTCATGGCACACAAGTTGGGGATGAAGGTGATAGCCGAAGGGGTGGAGACAGCCGGTCAGGCCGAGATCTTGACCCGCATAGGCTGCGACTATGCCCAGGGTTACCTCTACTCCCAGGCGTTGGATATCGAAGGCTTTGAGCAAAAGTATCTTGGCAAGCATCAGGTCATAGGTGGTGGAAATGCCAACTGATAACTTGTGTTTGCGGTATACTCGCCGACCTTTTTATGTTTCAGGTGTTGAAGATGCAGTTTTCTGAAACCCAGCTGCCGGGAGCGCTGCTCGAAGCCGTTGCCCAGTGCGGCTATCGTGAGTTGACGGCGGTGCAGCAGCAGGTATTGCCGGCGGCATTGGCCGGACGGGATATTATGGCTTCGGCCCAGACAGGCACAGGTAAAACCGCGGCCTTTGGCTTGCCGCTGTTGGCCGCCTTGATTGATGAGTGGCAGCAACAGGGGCTCGCTGAGCCTGAGTATGGCGCTGCGCCCAGAGTGCTTATCCTGACACCAACCCGTGAGCTGGCGCAGCAAGTGGCGACTAAGTTGGGTAAATACGCCGCCCATACGCCATTTCGCATTTTGGCCATTTTCGGCGGCGCCAACTTCAACCCTCAACGCAAGGCGATAGCGGCTGGTATTGAGGTGCTGGTGGCGACGCCGGGGCGGCTGTTCGATCACCTGAGCCAAGATCACCTCAGGCTGGATAAGGTTAAGGCCCTGGTGTTGGATGAGGCCGACCGCATGTTGGACCTGGGGTTTTTGCCGGATATTGAGCGTCTGGGGCGCTATCTGCCAGATGGGCATCAGACCATGTTGTTTTCGGCGACCTTCCCCGAGGCGGTCAAGCGCCTCGGGCACAAGCTGCTCGATAAGCCAGAATGGTTTGAAGTGGATAAAGAGAGCCGCACTCAGGCGCAGATCCAGCAAAAGGTGTATCCGGTGGATTATCGTCGTAAAGCCGAGTTGCTTGCCGAGCTTATTGGTCGCAACAACTGGCAACAGGTGTTGGCCTTTGTCAGTACCAAGGAGAGTGCCGAGCAGTTGCAGCAAGAGCTGAAACTCGACGGCATCAAGAGTGCCTGTTTTCACGGTGACAAGACTCAAGGCGCCCGCAGCCGCGCTCTGGCGCAGTTCATCGATGGAGAAGTTAGGGTATTGGTGGCAACCGATGTCGCGGCTCGAGGCCTGGATATTCCGGCCTTGCCAAGGGTTATCAATCTCGAGCTGCCATCCCAGGCTGATGACTATATTCATCGCATCGGCCGTACCGGCAGAGCCGGGCGCAGCGGTGAAGCCATCTCTTTGGTGAGCCCGGCCGAAGAGCAAAAACTGGCTGAAATAGAAGCCCTGCTCGGTTACAAGCTGCCAAGAGAAGTACTGCCGGGTTACGAGAAGGGCGCGCCGCTGCCGGAGCGCTATTTACAGCCAATAGAGAAACCCCGACATGCCAAGACTCACAGGGGCCATAAACCCGGCCGCAAGGGTCCGCTTCCCAAAGGCCCAAGACGCAGATAATGCAATCTGCCCTGCTATACTCAATGCGTTGCCTCAATAAGCCGTCGGCAGCGCAGCCCCCTTAGCTTAAGGAATAGTAAAGGTATCAGGAGATGAGTATGTTGCGAAAATTAGTGATCTTGCTGTGGTTGAGTATGCTTGTGGCTTGCAGTTCCATTCCCAAAGACTGGTCCGGTATGAGTTCAACCGAGATAGCCTCCTGGAAAGAGGCAGGTTTTGACTCCCGAAGCGCCCAGCAGTGGCATGTTGCCGGTTTCGATGCCTCAAGCGCAGGCGCCTGGCAGGATGCAGGCTTTAAACTCCAAGATGCCAAAGAGTGGCACTTGCAGAGCTTCTCTGCGGCTGAGGCCAAAGGCTGGCGTGCCAGCGGCTTTGACTTGGAGGATGCCATGAAAAACCGTGCCAAGGGGCTGACACCGATAGTGGATCACGAACTCAAGCCCTAACCGGTCAGGTTCACAGAAATGGGCGCTATCCGCGCCCATTTTGCATCTGTTTACAATTTCGAGCTAACTCTTTCCCTGCTTGGGTTACACTCTGCTGCCTCAATGCTGTAAGGAATGGAGTCACAGATGATCCTCAAACCCGTTGCCACCAATCTGATCACCGGCTTTCTCGGCTCAGGCAAAACCACCTTTATTAAAGCGCTGCTGGCCAATAAGCCTGCGGGCGAGACTTGGGCGGTATTGGTCAATGAGTTCGGTGAAATAGGAATAGATGCCGGTCTGATGGGGCAGAGTGACTCCGGCGTTGTCATACGAGAAGTGCCCGGCGGCTGTTTGTGCTGCGCTGCCGGGGTGCCGACTCAAGTGGCGGTGACTCAGCTGCTTGCCCGGGCCAAACCCGACAGATTACTGATAGAGCCAACAGGCCTTGGTCATCCCAAAGAGATTTTGAAAACCCTAAGCTCGAAACAGTTTGCCGAAGTGCTCAGCCTCAAGGCCAGTATCTGTCTGTTTGACCCGCGTAAACTCAGTGACAAGCGCTATACCGAACATGAGAATTTTCTCTCCCAGCTGCAGATAGCCGATATCCTGCTGGCCGGCAAGCAGGACCTCTGGCAACACCAGGAGCCAATGGTTCTGCCTGGGGATGAGCCGCTAAGTGCAAAAGGGGATGAGCCGGAAAGTGAGCTGGAGAGTAAGCGGCTAGCTGCACACTTGAGGGAACAAATAGTCGCCTTTATTGCCGCTCAGCAACTGCAAGGGGAGCTGTTCTACTGGTCCAAAGAGCAGAAGCTCAATGATGAATTGTTGCGTTCGCTGGCTCGGCCGGCAAAGGCCAATTTGAACGCTAAAGCCACTCCCTTAGGCGCCGGGCTGCTGCGGCAAAATGCCGGTGTGTTTGCCATCAAGCCACTCGGCGCCGAGCCGCAGAGCCCGGAAACGCCCGAGTGGGACGCTCGCGGCATAGTGTTCAAGAGTAACAAAGGCGAGGGCTGTTACAGCTATGGCTGGATTTTTGCTCCGGATTGGCTGTTCGATCTCGAGCGCCTCTATCGCTGGGTCAAGGCACTCGATGTGGTGCGGCTAAAAGCTGTGATGATCACCGCAGACGGCATAGCGGCGCTCAATATGCTCGATGGTGAATTGAGCGTTGAAGAGCTCGATGATGCCATGGACTCCAGGTTGGAGCTCATCAGTCGCGCCCCTTTGCAACCTGAATCTTTGGAGCAGCAACTGCTCGCCATCAAAGTCGCCGCATAACGCCCTATTCAAGGCGGTGGCATCCAGGCTGATAACTCGGGTACAATCCGCCATCCACTTTTTCCGAGGTGATTGATTTCGGAGTGCTAATTTGAATGGAGGCCGAGCTGGCGCCTCCTAATATGGCCTCTGATATCGAACTTATGGTTTAACACCTTTGATGTTGAGAAAGCGTCATGACCCCAAACAGCCCACAGACTGAGCAGGATCTCGCCTTACTGCAGCAACCTGTCAGTAAACTCTTTTGGCGTTACACAGTCCCCACTGTGATGTCCATGTTGGTGACCGGAATTTACGTCACCATAGACGGGATGTTTATCGGCCACTACCTGGGGGAAACGGGTCTGGCGGGTATTATGCTGGCTTACCCTGTGGGCGCCATTCTCTATGCGCTCGGTGCGCTTTTGGGCATGGGCGGCGCCGCGCTTATCTCCATCAATCTTGGCCGCGGTGATGTCGCCAGGGCCAGAAAAATTCTCGGCAATACCTTCAGTCTTTGTCTGTTGAGTGCATTGGTGGTGTCGCTTGCCGGAACCATGTTGACCGATGACATTCTGCGCTGGCTGAAAGCCGAAGGTGAGGTCTATGAAGGCGCCTACCAATACCTGTTCTGGTACTTTGCCTTAGGCATTTTCCCCATCATCTCCATGGCCTTCTCGGCGCTTTTGCGTAATGACGGTCGCCCCAGTTTCGTCACCTGGATCCTGGTATTTGGGGGCGTGCTTAACACCCTGCTGGATTGGCTGTTTATTGTGGTCTTTCCATTCGGCCTTGCCGGCGCCGCCATTGCTACCATGTTGTCCCAGGCGGTCACCGGCGGCCTGTGTCTGCAACATTTCTTTGGCAAGCGCACCCGGCTCAATATCGACTGGCAGCAGATGAAGCTGAGCCTGGAGCTGGTTTGGGAAATCGTCAAGCTGGGGATGCCCAGTTTCCTGATGAATCTCTACCTGTCGATTGTATTGACCATGCATAACATGGCTCTGCTCTGGACCGGCACTTCGCTGCATGTGGCCGCCTATGGCGTGGTGAGTTATACCGAAGCCCTGTTTTACTTTGTGTTTGAAGGCATAGCCCTCGGCACCCAACCCATTCTCAGCTTCAATGCCGGTGCCGGTCGATATGACAGGGTCAAGCAGACCGCCAAAATGGCGTTTTCCGTCACCTTAATCTGCGCCTTGCTGGGCTTGGTGCTTATCTACAGCCGCCCGGAATGGATGGTGTATCTGTTTGCCGGTGACAACCCGACCCTGGCCCCGGTTGCCATTGAGGGCATGTATCTCTATTTCTGGGGCTTGCCGATGGAAGGCTTGATTTTGGTGGGAGCCAGTTTCTTTCAGGCTATCAATCGTCCGGCAGAGGCCTCGATACTCACGGGCAGCAAGTTGCTGCTGATAGGCCTATTCCTCTGGGTGTTTGCCTGGGCCTTTGGCGTGCCGGGCGTGTGGATCTCCTTGGCATCCTGCAGCAGCCTATTGTGTCTGTGGATGTTCTACAGTTTGAAGCGCACCAAGGTGGCATTACACCAGCCTTGAGCGACAGGAAATGATGGCAAATATTCACCTGCATCAGTGATATATAAAGAAATATTAATTTAGAACTCAGGTTATTTTTGAGCAGGATCATGTTATAAAAGACTATCTTGCATTAGTTCATACTCTTGGGGGAATTTGTGACCAGTAAGCGGATTTTAATTGTGGGCGGCGGCGCCGGAGGATTGGCGCTGGCTTCCAAGCTGGGACGCAAATTGGGCCTGAAGGAAGAGGCTGAAATAACCCTGATAGACAAGAGTCCGGTACATATCTGGAAGCCCAAACTGCACGAAGTGGCCGTTGGGGTGATAGATCAATCGGTAGAAGGCTTGCTGTATCGCGACCATGGCCTGAAAAATGGCTATCGCTTCCTGCGCGGTGAAATGCTGCAATGCGATCCCGAGGCCAAGACCATCACCCTGGCCGGAGTCAGCAATGATGACGGCGAGCAGATTATCGCCGAGCGTGAGTTGCCCTACGACTATCTGGTAGTTGCCATCGGCGGGGTGGCCAACAGCTTCAACACCCCGGGTGCCAAAGAGCACTGTATCTTCCTCGACAGCCTCGACAGCGCCAATCAATTTCACCACAAGTTGCTGGACAACCTGTTGCTGCTGGATGAAACCAGCGAAAAGCTCAGTATCGGCATAGTGGGCGCCGGCGCGACCGGGGTTGAGCTGGCCGCCGAGTTGCATCATGTGCTGGACTCGGTCAAAGAATACGGTTACCTCAATGTCGACAAGCATCATCTGGAAATTCACCTGATTGAGGCGGCGCCCAAGATATTGCCGGCTCTGCCGGACAAGGTGAGCTCCAGAGCCCAGTCTGTACTGGATCATATCGGAGTACGCTTGCACATAGGAGTGCAGGTCAAAGAAGTGACCAAGCAAGGCTTTATTACCCAAGAAGATGTGCTGATCCCTGCCGGGCTTAAGGTTTGGGCTGCCGGCGTCAAGGGGCCGGATGTACTGCAGCAGTTTGATAAGTTGCCGGTCAATAACCGTAACCTTATCGAGGTCGATGCCTGTATGCGGGTCAAGGGCCATAAGGATATCTACGCCTTGGGCGACTGCGCCTTTTTGGTGCAGGACAACGGCAAGCCTGTGCCTCCCCGGGCACAAGCCGCATCGCAGATGGCGGAAACCCTGTATAAGAATATTCTCAACCGCTTGAAGGGCAAGGCAGAAAATCCTTTTGTCTACCGCGACTATGGTTCATTGGTGTCACTGAGCCGTTTCTCGGCGGTGGGCAATCTGATGGGCAACCTGAGATCCGGCTCCCTGTTTATTGAGGGTTACGTGGCGCGGATGATGTACATGTCCCTGTATCAACGCCATCTGGCGAGTTTGTACGGTTGGTTTTCGGCGTTGGTGTATCGTCTGGCGCAGCGGCTGCTGAAGTGGCACAGGCCCAAGCTCAAGCTGCATTGATAAAGTGATTTTTAATCTTATCGCAAAGGCGCTCTGTAGAGCGCCTTTTTAGTGGCTGGAATTTCAGCTTGCTTGCACTCTGGCGCTCGAGTCTCTGATAACCGGCTCTGGGGTGAAGATCTCGCTGCGAGCGCTCTGCTCACGGCGATTGGCGATCAACAGCTCGGTAGCTATCTGGGCAATCTTGCCGTTGGGCTGATGCACTGTGGTCAACTTGGGCCAGGTTTGGCGTGAGAAGGGGCTGTCCTCAAAGCCGACAATCGAGAGCTCGGTGGGAATATCCACCCCTTCCAGCCTGGCGGCAAACAGGGCTCCGGCGGCGATTTCGTCGTTACAGGCCACTATGGCGCTGGGCCGGTTAGCCCCTTTGAGCAGCTTCTTGGCACCTTCAACTCCGGATTCAAACGAGTATTCACCCTCGACAATCAGCTCGGGAGACTCGTCCAGGCAGTTATCCCTCAAGGCCTGACGATAACCTTCGAGACGCTCCTTGGTGGATTGGTGATGATAGTCGCCGCTGAGAAAGGCGATCTGCCGATGCCCGAGATCGATAAGATGTTGGGTAATGGCCACGGCGCCGGATCTGTCGTTAACCAATACCGCCAGCCCGGTATCGGCCAGCACTCTGTCACCGGCCATGATGCGAACATAGTTGGCGCCTATGGCATCCAGGGCGGAGAGTACCTTGGGATCTTCCGACAGCGGCGGCGTCAGTACCAGTCCGGCCAGGCGGGCATGTTTCACCATAGTAGTCAGTTGTTCACAAATACCATCGGCCTTGGCATCACAGGGGTGGATCAGCAGCTCATAGCCCTTGTCCCGACAGGCGGAGAGAATACCGTTCTGCATATCGATAATGTAGTAGGCATTGGGGTTGTCATAGACGAAGCCTATGACATAAGAACTGGTGGCAGCCAGGTTGCGGGCAGCTAAATTCGGTTGGTAATTCAATGCCTTGATTGCAGCATTGACCTTGTCGATAGTGGCCTGCTTAACCGAAGGCTCATTATTGGTGACCCGGGATACTGTCTTGATGGAAACGCCGGCATATTTAGCCACGTCATTGATGGTTACTTTCATTCAACTTAGTCCGAGATGTCAGGCGAATACTCACAGCCAGCGGGGGCCGGAAGCGGCATGGCCGCTTGTCGAGCATCTTATACTGCTGACTTTTAGCCAGTTTGGCAACGCAGAATTTAGGGAAGGTGCGAATAAGTCCTCATGGCCTTCTCTTTTGTAGAGAGTGGCTTGCACAGCAATTAGCTTTCGGCGTTATCCGACTTCCTTAGTGATTAGGTCATTATATAAATTCGTTTCCCGCTATTGTTAACACGCTTGGTTACATAAACTTCTGCCTGGACAGTTTTTGACCAGAATAAAAATCTGTTTTCTCCCATTAACACAGCAATATGACAGTTTTTATTCACTCTGGCGTTATTTTGTTGTGGCAAGACTGTTAATTATTGTGTAATGTTTATCTCCAGACATGACAGCGTTGTCATTCTCTTGAAGGGAATGGTTATGGCAACAAAAAAGATAATAAAGTGATGGAAGGGAAACGAGATGCGAACATCTACCTTTAAGAAAACTGCCCTCGCTGCAAATATCGCTATCCTCCTTGGGGGAGCGGTATCTGTTGGCGCGCTGGCTGCCGAGGCAGCAGATAACAACAGCAACGAAACTGCCAATATTGAAAAAATTGAAGTCCGTGGTATGCGTGCCTCGATGAAGGCTTCGGTCAATACCAAGCGTTTTTCAGATGCCGTGGTCGATGCGGTAACTTCAGAAGATATAGGTAAATTCCCCGACAGTGATGTGGGGGAATCTCTGGGACGTATTCCAGGGGTTGCCGTTAACCGCCAGTTCGGTCAGGGGCAACAGGTTTCTATCCGCGGCGCCTCGGCGCAGCTGACCAGTACCCAGCTTAATGGCCACTCGGTAGCTTCTACCGGTTGGTTCGATCAGCAGGCCATCGACCGCAGTTTCAACTACACCTTGCTGCCGCCAGAGATGGTGGGCTCGATTGAAGTCTACAAATCTTCCCAGGCCGATATTGCCGAAGGGGGCATAGGCGGTACTGTCATAATCAACACCCGCAAACCGCTGGATTTGGATGCCAATTCGATTTTCCTGAGCGCCAAAGGGGACTATGGTAGCGTCTCGGAAGAGATAGATCCTGAAGCCTCCGGTCTCTACAGCTGGAAAAACGAAGATGAAAACTTCGGTGTATTGCTGGCAGGTTCCTGGAGCCAGACGGACTACCAGCGCAATGGCATCGAAACCCTGCTTGGCTGGGGTGAGATAGTGCCAACCACCTTCCAACAGGATCGTGAGCGCACCGCAATCAATCTGGTGTTGCAGTATCGTCCCACCGACAGACTGGAATTGGGGCTCAACTACATGAATCTGGAGCTGGACGCCAACAACGCCAACACCTCCATCTTCCTGTTTCCCACTCAGCGAGGCGACTACACCTGTGAACAGGTCAATGCCGCCGGCGTTTGTACCAAGATAAATCACAGCGATCAGGGCGGTTTTGCCTGGGCACAAACCTGGGCCCGTAAGGCGAGCATGAGCTCGGATACAGTGGATTTCAACTTCAACTATGAAGCGGATAACTTCACCGTTGAAGGTCGCATAGGCCGCACCGAAGCAGAGGGCGGTACCGACTTGACTGCCAACTATGGCAACTCAATCGGTGTCCCGGCTGACTTTGCCGGTATCTATGACGCCACCGGCGACAAGATCAACATCGACATCGCCAACAAGTATTTTGAGGCCGGTGACTTTAACGACCCATTGGCCACTGCCGGCTGGGCGCTGAAGAAGCAGCCCAACACGGATGAAGAAACCTTCGCTCAGTTGGACTTCAACTTCCCGGTAGCCTGGGGCGTTATCAGTGCCATCAAGACAGGTGTGAGCTATGCCGATCATGAAGTCACCCAGATGACAGATGCGGCGATAGTCAATGACGCCAAGGTACTGACCAAGGACGCTTCTGCCTACTACAATGGCACCATGTCATCCGGCGCCGGTTTCACTCTGCCTGAGCCGATATTTGATGCCATGATTGCCGATGCCTATGCCGCCATCGATGGCTTTACCGTCGACAAGTCTGGTTACGGTACCATCCAGGAAGAGAACCTGGCTCTGTACGCCATGGCTACTTTTGCCGGGGAAGGATTCCGCGGTAACTTCGGTTTCCGTTACATCTCTACCGACATTGAGTCTGACTATTACGCGCTTAACGATCAGGGCCAGTTTGCCGATGATCTGAGCACAGATAAGTCCAGCTATAACGACGTACTGCCGAGCGTTAACATCGCCTTCGACTTGAGTGAGGATGTGATACTGCGCGCCTCAGCCGCTCAGGTGATCTCTCGCCCCAACTACGCCGAGCTGTTTGCTACCTCGACCCTGCCGGGTTACAACGACGGTACACCTTTTAATGAAAAACTGGTGCGTGGCAGTGTGGCGCTGGAACCATTCAAGGCGACCCAGGCTGACCTGAGTCTGGAGTGGTACTTCAGTGATTCTGGCCTGTTTGCCGCCACTTACTTTATCAAGGATGTCAGCTCCTTTATCACCACCAAACAGAAGCTGAATCAGCAGATAGGTATTGAAGATCCCAACCTGGTAACCGAAGGTGAAAGTTCTTGTGGCGTAGGTATCTATGACTGCTGGACTGTGAGCGAGAAATACAATGCCGACGGCGGCAGCATAGATGGTATCGAGCTGCAACTGCAGGACTCCTTCGACAACGGTTTGGGTTACTCAGTGAACTACACCTTTGCCGATGCATCCTCTCCGGCAGAAAACTATCCTGATCGTGTGGGCGTGTTCTCTGACTCATCCAAGCATACCGTCAACCTGGTAGGTTACTATGAGATGGACGACTTTAGCGCTCGTCTGGCCTATAACTGGCGCTCCGAGTATATGATGCGCGAGCTGCCTGGCTTCTACGGTAACCGTCAGCACGAGTCTTACGGGACCTTGGACCTCAGTGCCAGCTACTCGGTAACCGACTATTTGGATATCACTTTTGAAGCGGTCAACATCACTGAAGAAGACAGCATACAGACGGGTGTTTCCCCAATTAGTGCAGAGGATGTGATCAGCGAGTTCAAGGCCGATTACCCAGTGTGGAGCTTTGAAGGCGAAGCCAGATATAAAGTAGGTGTAGCCCTGCGCTTCTAAGTACAGGTCTTTATCTTCGATACCAAAGCCGACCCCAGGGGCGGCTTTTTGCATCAGCTCCCTGAGCGCTTTCCCTGTATCTTTATAAAAATCTTCCTCGGCAAGTCACAGTTTCGCCAGTGCCAGGGAATTAAGTGTATGTTTGCTGACATTTCAGAAACTTCAAGTAACGTAATTCTTGCAGAATTGCACCAGCTCCACGATGTTAGGCCGCTGGTACAGCGGCTAGCATAGCTTTCAGCTCAAAATAGCCAAATAGCATTGGTTGGGTCTCCGGCGATGGATGTTTCTCATTGCCTGCCGCAGGCTTATGCACAGGCGATACTGTGACACGGCGTGAATACGTCCCTGTAGCCTCGACGAAAACGTCCCTGTTTTC